>CALLQJ010000254.1 GCA_938014865.1 uncultured Fastidiosipila sp. | reverse complement strand
GACCTTTGACCGTCTGCTCCGGATCCCCCAGGCGGTAAATCACATAGTGCCTGTCCCGGGAGACTTCGGCGGGCACATTGGCCTGAAAATCCCGGATTTCGACGTTTTTTCCGCGGTAAGACTTCCGGGGAATCATCCGGCGCAAGCCGTGCCGCGCTTCTGTAAAATTCACCCTCAGCCGCTCCGTAATAAGGTAGCTGTTATCGTCCCGGACCTCCATTTCAATCTGATAATCTTCAATGGTGAAGGCCTCGAGTGCCCGAAGCTTTTGCGGATGTAGGCCCCCGCCTGTCCCCCGAGCTATCGCCAGGACGATGCCCAGCCCGATCAAGAAAGACAAAAGCCCGGCCCGCCGGAGCGGGCCGCGCGGCCTTGCTTTTTCAGTATTTTCTTTTGTCTTGTTTTTTCTTCTGTCTGTCCTTTCTTCTTCCATCCCGCACTTCCTTTTCTGCCGCCTGCCCTTTTACCCTTTGCCCGGGACACGCGTCTTTTACGTTTTTACCAGCTGCGTCCTCCGCCGCCTCCGGAACCACCGCCCGAAGAACCGCCGGAAGAAGACCCTCCGGATCCCGACGAGCTGTCCGACGAGTCTTTCGGCGCCCGTTCTACCGTCCGGTCCAGGGCCTGCATCCGCCGGTCATAGTCGTAGAGATAATCTTCGGCATAGCGGTTCCAGCGCATCGCCTCCGCCGCGCCGAACCGCGCCGCGGTCAGCCGGCTGAAGGTCTTCGTCCACTGTTTTGCCAGATTCAAGGCGTAGGCAAAGGCCATATTGTAGGCAAAATAGTTCACATCAAAGGCCGATCCGGCCCCTTTATCCGTCCTTTTCAGGAAGGTAATAAAGCCGTCAAGCTGCTGCATTCTCTGCCGTCCGTAAGGCGTATACAAGATGATCTTATGGCCAATCACATTGAGGAAGGTACTGATTATATACGCCGCCCCCAGATATACGGCCCGGAGCTTCGCATCCCGCATCATCGCCATGGTCAGCATCAGCCCGAAGAAAAGAATATAAAGCAGCAAAGAAATAATGAAGCGGCCGGCTTTGGGCTTTTCTTCCCCGCTGCCGATCAGGGCCGCAAAGCTGCTGCCGAAACGCGAAATCCCCAGAACGTAGACAAAAAGCATCATGAAAAGGGCATCCATCCAGGGCGGCATATCCCCGCCTGCCAGATAAAAGCCCGTAAAGCGCCAAAGCGAAAAGTAGATGATGCCCGCACTGAAAAGATAGGCCAGCGCGCGCCAGATTTTTGTCGCCTTGGAAAAGACCCTGCGTTCGTCGCTCTTCCAGTACTCTTCCGCCCCCTTCATTGCGGCGGTAAAATGCGAATGAAAGGAGAGGGGCAGCGCCCCTAAACGGATATAGCCTTCCGTATTCTGCTGCTGCAAAAGCCGGCGGAAAAGTTTTTTCTCATAGTCTTTCATCTCCGGACCGGGTTCGGCCAAAGGCGTCAGGACGATGTCCTTCCCGCTCTTTTTGAAACGCTTCGGAACATCGATTTCATCCATGCGGAAATAGCCCGTATTCACCCAGTGCAGGATCAAGGCGGAGATGCCCCGCTGCGTCACCTTGCCGCGGCAGAAATAGCTCATATCCGCCGGGTTGATGTCCGCGGGCGGGTAAAATTCCACGCTTGTGCTGCGGTGATTGCGCAGCTTCACCATAATGATGAGGAAAATCCCGAAGAGCAAAGCCCCCAGATAAATAAAAGGCTCCGCACGCAGCAAAGGGTCCGCCGCCTGCCGCATTTCGCCCGTAAAATAGCCTTCCGGCAAGGGCAGGGCCATGGTCAGGCCTTCATAAGGCGCCAAGACCGTCTCCAGGCGGCCTTCGATCGTCGTATCCGTCAGCGTCAGGCTCAGCGGAGCCTTCTCGCTGCTGCCGGTTTTTCCATAGGTAAAATTCAGCCCCTCCGCCGGAAAAGCCTTCGGCATCGTGATCTTAAAACTCACCCCGGAAATCGAGGTATCCCAGTCCGTGCCGATCAGATTAAAGTAGACCTCATCCATATCCCGGAGCCCGTCATCGCCTAAGTCATAAACATAGGAAATTTCATAGCGGACCGGCCCTTCGACATAGCTCTCCTCATCGCCGAGCCGGATCTCAAAGTCCGTGCCGTCCCGGCAGGTGTCAAAGTGAACGTTCGCCGAGACCTCCCGCACCTCCGCCAGCCTTTCCCGGTAGGTCAGGAGCGGAATGGAACGGATCAGGCCGTGGCGCCGCTCGGAAAAGTTCAGATCCAAGCGCTCCGTAACGGCATAGGAATTATCCTCCCGCACCAGCATCTCCACGTGATACGCTTCAATCGTAAACGCCTCCAGCGCCCGAAGCTCCGCCCGCGGAAGCAGCCCGAGCCCTGTTGCTGCCGTCAAAAGCAGCAAAAGCACGGCCGCCTTGAAATTCCCTCTCTTAAGTCTTCTCTTTCGTCTTCTTCTCTCAGATGTCTTCCTCATCGCCTCTCCCCTCACTTTCAGCCACAAGGACATGGCAGCTTCAAGACTGCCGGCCGGTCATCTGCCGTTTTTTCAGCGCCTGAGGCGCGAAAAACTGCGGTGAATAAAGTCCTGATACGCAAGCGGATCTGTAAAATCCGCCGCGGACGCTAAACCCTGAGGCCTTTTGAGCTCAGGGGCCAAAGGCGCAAAGCGCCCCGCCCAGCTTCTCGAAAGACCGAGCACAAAGGCATAGGGCAAGCCTTTAAAAAAGGCCTCCCCGTCCTCCGGGTCAAAGAAAAATTCATCCTCCGGCGCTTCCTTTAAAGGCCCCTGCAGATAGCGGCGGTAAGCATCCGCCCGCCCGGCCAGCGCCTTGCCGTATCCGGTATAAATCCGGAAATTAAGCGCCGTAAATTCCACAGCCGCCGTCGCCAGATAAGCCGCCAGGCAGGGCAGGGCGTCCAAGCGGCCCAAAAGCACATAGGTATAAAGACAAGCTCCGCCGGCCCCGATCAGGAAAAAAACCAGCGCCTTAAGCCTAATCCCCCGGCCCTCCGGAGCACGGCTTCCGGGCTCCCGGATCACCTTTCCGGGATAGGCAATGCCGACCCAATACAGCAAAAGAATGATCGCCAAGGTCCCGATCAGGCCGTTTCGCCCCGCTTCCCCGATCCTCTGATACGCGGAATACCAGTACACAACGCTCGGCACGAAGCCGGCAATCGTCAGAATCTTCCGCCCCGCTTTCCCGGCATCGGAAAAAACCGCCTGGGGCCGGGACTGCCAGTACATGCTGATCTCTTTTTTCAGACGCTTCCTCAGCCCGGCAAAGCCCGTCTTCAGCCCGCTCAGCCGGAAAACGCCCGAGCCGGCCTTTTCTTTCACGATCTCATAAAGCAGGTTTTCATAAGGCTTAAAATCATCCGCCGCGGGCGCCGCAAGACTCAGCTTAACGTCCTCTTTTGCCTCTCCTTTTTTACGCTTAAGCCGGAGCCCTTCCAGGCGGATGATGCCCCGCCCGGCCCAGTCCAGCAGCAAAGCGCCCAGGGATTTGGCATTGAAATCACCGGTATAAAGCCAGTAAAGATCCGCCGGATTGAGCTGCCCCGGCGGCTCGGCAGAAAAGACAGGGGGCCTTTTATTTTTGAAATGAAGAAAGAGAGCCGCCGCCAGCGCAAGCAGGAAAAAAGCGGCCGACATATAGAACTCCGTCCGCTCCGGCTTCCGCCAAGCCCCCCGCAGCGTCCCGTCAAAATAGCCCTCCGGCAGGCGGATCTCCAAAAGCAGCGCCTCCCGGGGCGCCAGTCCGTCTTGAAGTTCCGCCCGAAGACATTTGCCGTCCCGCTCCGTCTTCAGCGCCGCCGTCTCTTTCCGGCCCGCGCGTTCGACGGCAAAGCGGACCGCCTCGTCTTCAAAATTTTTAGGCATAATAATTTCAAAAGACGCCGTCTCAATCCGCGCCGGCAGATCCGGCCCGATCAGATAAAAATAAAGTTCATCATAAGAAGGATTATTATCCGCCCCGACATCGCAGCGGTAAGACAGCTCGCAGCTCTGCGGCGCCTCTCGGCGCTTCTTTTCCTTCAGACGGATGTCCAGAACATCCCCGTGTTCCGCCGCCCGAAACGGCAGCGACGCTGCAATATCCGTAATTTCCGCCGTTTTTCCCGAAGGCGTCCGCAGCGGAATGCGGCGCAGCACGCCGTCCTTTGCCTTCGAAAAATCCGTGAGAATTTTTTCCGTCACCCGATACGCATTATCCGGCCCCGCCTCCAGGCGCAGCTCATAATGCGAAATCGTAAAATCCGCCGCTTCCTCATCCGGCAGCGCCTCCGCCCGAAGCTTCCTGCCCCCGCCGGAAACAAGCCCTGCCCGAAGCGTTGACGGAAGAGGAACTGAAAGTCATCGCCAT
>CALLQJ010000253.1 GCA_938014865.1 uncultured Fastidiosipila sp. | reverse complement strand
TGTGTCGGCACGATCACTTCATTGGCGGAATTGCAGAAAACACGGCTCATGACACGCGTCGCCGCTTTGGCGACGGTATCGAGCGAGCCGAACTTCACGATAAAATGCGTATAATCTTCGTAAATCGTATGGTACGTATGGACATGCGGAATGCCGAGCTCATGGGCGAGCGTCCGCCCGAAAATGCCCAGCGGAAATTCCGTATGCGTATGAATGATCTCAGGTTTATGCAAACGCGCCAGATGGGCCAGACGGTAACTGTAAAAGGCCCCGATCCGCCGTTCGCTGACAAAGGGCAGTGAACTGCTCCGGTAAGTATTTTTCTCCGGTTTTGTGGCCATAGGGTCTGAGGTCGTACAGACAAAGACTTCATGGCCTTGCAAATCCAGATATTTCTTTAATAAGTAAACCGAAGTGGCCACGCCGTTTATTTGGGGATAATAAGTATCGGTAAAAAGACCGATCCGCATGGTGCCTCCTCGTTATTGAAACGCCTGACGCCTTATTTATGCACTCTCAGGCTCTGCATATAGTCTTTCAGTGAAGACCAGCACGCCTCCATCTCCGCTACGAGTTTCAGCTGTGTCCGGCAGCGCTCTAAATTGTGTTCAGGCCTGTGTTCATCTGTCCTAAAGTATACATCACCCTGCAGGTAATCGGTAAGGAAGCGCATGCCCACTTCCAGGGTCATCAGCTTGGCGCCCCACAAAAGCGAATCCAGTTCGGCCTGGGACAAGAGGTCGCCTAAGACCTCCATATAGCCTTCGGTATAGACCCGGAAAAGCTCGGGCGAAAAATGCACCTTCGAAAGGTCCGGCTCAT
The DNA here is from genome assembly GCA_938014865.1 of uncultured Fastidiosipila sp. Classification (GTDB taxonomy): domain Bacteria; phylum Bacillota; class Clostridia; order Saccharofermentanales; family Fastidiosipilaceae; genus JAAYZH01. Next base: position 3,522 of record CALLQJ010000253.1, on the reverse strand, counting down.
CTTCTAAAGCGGTCGATGCCCCGAAACGAATCGAGTCGCCGAAGTCATAGGCCATCAGGCCCGGCATCACCGTATCCAGATCGATGACACAGATCCCCTCGCCCGTCTTCTCATCGAGGAGGACATTATTGAGTTTCGTATCGTTATGGGTCACCCGCAGAGGCAGGAGTCCGCGTTTATGAGCCAGGACAAGATAATAGCAGTCCTTTTCCCTGGCCTTGATAAAATCAATTTCTTTTCTGCAGTGTTCCGCCCGGCGCAGACGATCTTCGCGCACCGCCTTCATGAAGGCAGCGAAACGCACCGGCGTATTGTGAAAGTCGGGAATAATTTCGTGAAGACAGCGGACGGGAAAATCATCCAGGCGGCGGTTAAAGCGGGCAAAGGTTTTGGCGACCGAATAAAAGCTTTGCGGATCCTCCACCAGCTGCAGAGAAATCGCATCGTCGATATAGGTGTAAGCGCGCCAGTATTCACCGTCGTGATCGATGGTATAAGGTTTGCCGTCATTGTTCAGGCAGAAGTTTAAGGTCTCCCGCTCGGGATCTCCGCCCTCCTCTTCAATCTTGCGGCGCAGGAAAGACGTCACCGCCAGCGAGTTTTCCATCACCAAATCCGGACGGGGAAAAGCAGTCCGGTTGAAACGCTGCACAATATATTTTTGCAGCAAGCCGTCCTCATTTCGCATCGTCAGTCTGTAGGTATTATTTATATGACCGTCACCGAAGCGTTCTTTGAGTTCAAAGACTTCCCCTTCAAAACCAAAGCCCTCGATGACTTCCAGTACATTTTTCCAATCTGCCATAAATCGCTCCTAAAGGTATTCGGGCATTTCTAATATTTTAACAGATATCAGCATTTTCCACAGCCGGCGGGGCCGGGCTTTGGCATTAAGAACAGGAAAAAGCGAAGAATATGGCAAGACTCAGGACAATGTGCGAAAATTAAGATAAGAATATCGGAGGTGAACATAATGCCGGTTTTAACTATGACGTACAGACCCGGTGCTTTGGGCGAAGAAATCGCTAACCGCCTCGCACAAAGACTGGGACTCCCCCTAATCCGCAAAAAGGAAGCCATCGATCTTTTTCTCGGCGACGTCGCCACAGAATACGACATCCGCAAAATGGAAGAATCCCCCAAACATTTTTCCCGGAAAGGCAGCAACGGCCAGACTTTCCGCGACTGCTTGATCAGCCGTGTCAACGCCTATGCCGATACGGAAAATGCCATTATGCTGGGCTTTACTTCGGGTTTGATTTTAATCAATCACCCGCATGCGATTCATTTAAATGTGGTCGCTCCCCTGGCGCTGCGGGAAAAAAGGCTGCTGGCTCAAAAGGGCGCTACGCCCGAGAAAGTCAAGGCCCGCCTCAAGGCGGCCGACCGCCAGACCAAGCGCAATGCGCAGGTGCTCTACGGCGCGGAGACCTATGATCCTTTCCTCTATCACCTGACGGTCAACACCGGAAAGGTCAGCGTGGATGCGGCCGTGGAGATGGCCGCAGGCCTTTACAAGGACCATACGGCGCATGAATTTTTATACAATTCAGCGATCGAAGACGGCCGCGTGAAGCAGCGCCGCGAGGTCAGCACCCTGATGAAAAACGATTCGGAAACGGCCTTTGCCAAGGTGCTGGACATGTACCATCTGCGCTGGATCTACGAACCGAAAACCTTTCCCCTGGAATGGAACGAAGAAGGTCAGGTGACTTTGGGCTTCAGCCCGGATTTCTACCTGCCGGACTACGATCTCTATCTGGAACTTACGGTCATGAATCCGAAATACGCATCCGACAAGCATAAAAAAGCCCGTCTTTTAGAAGAACTCTATCCGGGGACCCGGGTGGAGGTGGTCTACCGCCGCGACTTCGAACATCTTTTGCGCAGCATGCGGACCAAAGGCGAAAATGTGGTGGACCTGCCGGACGATCAGGAAGCAAAGGCCTCTTTGGATCCGCGTGAAGAAGAGGAGGATGACGCATGAAACTTCGCATTCCCCGTCCCGAGGAATACGAGGGACAAATTCAGTATTCAGCCGAGGCCATCGATGAACGCCTCACGGAATTAGCTGCGGAAATCGACCGCGATTACCCGGAAGGGGTCACGCTCTTATGTTATCTGAAGGCCGCCGCAATTTTAGGCGCGGATCTGCTTCGCAAGATCAAGGTTCCGGCCCGTATTGACTACCTGGGACTCGGCCGTCTGCAGCTGGAAGAAGGCGAAACGCCGCTTTTGTTCCTGCGGCAGGATGCGACCTTGGATATCTACGATGAAGACGTTGTCCTCTGCACGGACATTGTGCGAAGCGGCTTTACCATGCACTTTCTCCTGCAGCAGCTCCGGGCCAGAGAGCCGAGAAGCCTTGAGATCTGCGCACTCTTGCACAATCCCAATCAGCAGCTGCTTCCCCTGCCGCTTAAATACATCGGCTTTGACACCGACTATGATTCGCTTTGCGGCTACGGAATGGATTATCACGGCATGGGCCGGCAGTTCCCGGACATCGTCCGCCTGATGCCGGATAAAGAAGCAGAGGAAAAAGAAGACAAAGAAAAAGCGGAAGAAGAGCGCTAGACATCTTCCGCCGAAAATGACAAAAAGAAACAGCCTCGAATGAGGCTGTTTCTGAGCATAAAAGTAGCTCCAGCGAACCCTGATTGATCTTCCGTCTTACTTAGTCTTTCCCTTCTCAACAACTTCTTTTTTATTCTTCTGCATCAATTTACTTGTTCCGACTATCCGAATCATTACTTTTTTCATCAAGTTAACGTTCGTAATGCCTTATTGGCCGGGTCTTAAAGTTTTCGTTAGTTTCTGTTTCCTTTTCGTACTTTAGATTCGAACGATAATCTGCCCTCTTTCATTGTGCAGCCGAACTCTCAGCGTCCCTTTCATCTAAGCTTTTTTAAGAACAGAGTGTACTTTTTGCTTTTTTACTTTTCTGATCCTTTTCTTATGAATTTTACTTCACTTGATAAGTTTCAAAATTTCAATTTGCTTTTTTCTTCTCTTTTCTTTTTAAGATCTGAGTGTACTTTTGCTTTTTTACTTTTCTGATGTTTTGCTTTTGAATTTTATTTCATCTGCTTCACTTCAAAATTTCAATCTGCTTTTTCTTCTCATTTCTTTTTTAAGATCTGAGCTTACTTTTACTTCTTTACTTTTCTGCTGTTTTACTTTTGAATTTTACTTCATCCGTTAAACTTCAAAATTTCAATCCGTTTTTTCTTCTCATTTCTTTTAAGATCTGAGCTTACTTTTGCTTCTTTACTTTTCTGTCGTTCTGCTTCTGAATTTTATTTCTTCCGCTTTACTTCAAAATTTCAATCTGCTTTTTCTTCTCATTTCTTTTTTTAAGATCTGAGTTTACTTTACTTTTTTACTTGATGCTTCAACAATTCTTTTTGAATTTTACTCCAATAGTTTTTGTTTCCGTATCGTTCAATCCGTTTTTCTTCTCATTTCTTACAGAAGATCTGATGAATCCTTCCTTCTTTTGAATTCTCCTCATTGCTTTCT
>CALLQJ010000252.1 GCA_938014865.1 uncultured Fastidiosipila sp. | reverse complement strand
TCCTGAATTAAAAGAACGTTTCGACGATCCCGGCGTCCGGGAGACGCTGCGCCGCGGCCGGCAGGGGCTGGCCCTCAAGCTCTTCACGGATTTTCCGCAGAAAATCTTATTGACAGGCTTTATGGCCGCAGGCAAAAGCACCCTCGCCCGGAAGCTCTCCGAAGCGATCGGTCGGCCGGAGGCCTTTGTCGACAGCGACGACTATATTGAAAAAGCGGCGGGCCGGCCGGTCCGGGAGATTTTCCGCAAGGAAGGCGAAGCGGCTTTCCGTCTTATGGAGAAAAAAGCCCTGTCCCGGCTTTTGGCGATGGATGAAAGCCTCATCATCGCGACGGGGGGCGGGATGCTGCAGGATCCCGAGCTCCTTTCTCTGGCCCGTTCGGCGGGGGCCCTCATTGTGACGCTGGACGTGCCTTTAGAAGAAGCCTTAAGACGGACGGCGGGGGATACGGCAAGGCCTTTGCTTAATAAACCCCGCAAAGCCGTTGAATCCTTGTACAATAAGAGGAGGACAAATTATCTTGAGGCGGCGGACCTCGTCATCGATGCCGGCCGTCCGCCGGAAGAATGCCTCAGGACGCTGCAGAGCATGCTTTTTGCCGAAGACTTTGCGGCGGATAAAAAATAAAGAAAACAGGGAGGATTCCCATGCATAAGCTGACACTTCGTTTAGACGATCAGGGCTATGACATCATTACGGGCCCTGAGATTTTAAAGCATTTAGATGAATATTTTCCCGCTCCGGACTTTGCCGGGGCGAAGGTTCTGCTGGTGACGGATGAACACACCTCCGCCCTTTACGGCGCGCGTGCTCTGAAAGGGCTCAGCGCCTGCGGCTATTTGACGGCGGAAGTGGTCCTGCCGCCGGGCGAAGCGCATAAAAATGCGGAGAGCCTTCATAAAATTTATGAAGCGGCCTTTCGCTTCGGGCTCGGCCGGCAAGACAAGATCGCCGCTTTGGGCGGCGGGGTCGTCGGCGACCTGGCAGGCTTTGCCGCCGCAACTTATATGCGCGGGATCGACTATATTCAGCTGCCGAGCAGCCTCCTGGCCCAGGTCGACGCCTCGGTAGGCGGCAAGACCGGCATTGATACTGCTTTCGGCAAAAACCTGATCGGCGCCTTCAAGCAGCCGAGTCTGGTCCTGGCCGATACCTCGCTGCTTGAGACGCTGCCGTTCCGGGAACTGGCAAGCGGGATGGCGGAAGTCATTAAATACGGCCTGCTGGCGGGGGAAGGGCTTTTTTCGGAAATCGAAAGCCTGCCCGCGGCGTGTCCGCCGGAGGATCTGATTGCCGTCTGCATTGCCCAAAAGGCCAAGATTGTAAAGCAGGATGAGAAGGAGGAAGGCCTCAGGGCCGTCCTGAACCTCGGCCACAGCTTCGGGCATGCCATTGAAAAGGCGAGCGGCTATCAGCGCTATACGCACGGCGAAGCGGTCGCCTTGGGGCTTTTGGCGGCCTTGCGTTTAGGGGAGCTTCAGGCGTTTACGCCGAAGAGCATTCTCCCGCGGGTGCAAAACCTCCTGCAGCGCTGGTCCCTGCCGACGTCAACGGATCTTCGCCTGGACGAGATTCTGCCGCAGCTTACGGCCGATAAAAAACGACAGGGCGAGGGCCTGCACTTTGTTTTGCTCCGCGAAATCGGCGAGCCCATGCTGCACTGGATGAGCGATGAGCTGATGGGAGAACTTGCCGAAAGCCTTAAAGGCTACTGCCTGGAAGTGCCGGCTTCGCATCCGGAAAAACTTAAAATCTACCCCGGCCGCATCAGCGGCGAGGTTTACCCGCCCCCTTCCAAATCCGAGGCGCATCGCTTCTTAATCTGCGCCGCTTTGGCCGAACTGGAAAGCGGCGGCGATTTCCGCGCCCACCTTTTGAATTACGGCGAGGCGAAATCGCAGGATATTGAGGCGACCGCGGAAGACATGGCCTTATTGACAGAAGCTTGGCGGGAGAATAAGGAGGCGACGCTCGACCTCGACTGCCGCGAGTCCGGTTCCACCCTCCGCTTCCTCATTCCCGTGGCGGCTGCCTTGGGCCTCAATGTCCGCTTTACGGGCCGGGGGCGTCTGCCGAAAAGACCTCTGGATGCCTACCGGAAGACCTTGGGAGAGCACGGCGTGGTCCTTGATTTCCCGGAGGAAAAAGGGCAGTACCTTCCCTTGGAAATTTCGGGGAAGCTGCAGCCCGCAGCCTATGAAATTGAAGGCGACAGCAGCTCGCAGTTTATAACGGGCATGCTCATCGCCATGTGCCTTTTAGACGGCCCGTCGAGCCTGCAGCTGACGACCAAACTTGAGTCCGCGCCCTATGTGGATATGACCCTCGACTGCCTGCGCCGCTTCGGACAGGATATTTCCGAAAGCTGGCAGCAGGGGCAGCTGCGCTACGATGTCCGCCCGGTCGGCGGCTTCCGCCGGCCCAAGCGCTATCTGGAAATCGAGCGCGACTACTCCCAGGCTGCGTTCTGGTACCTGGCGGCGTTCACGGGACAGGATATCCGCCTGAAAGGCCTGAATGAAAACAGCCTGCAGGGCGACCGTGTCATCGGCAATATTCTGGAAACCATGCAGGACCGGCGCGAGCGCAAAAGCTTCGGGGCGGCGGTGGAATTTGACGTCTCTCAGTTCCCGGATCTTTTCCCCTGCCTGGCCATTGCCGCGGCCTTATGCGGCAAGGGGCGCAAAACCCGTCTGGTCAATGCGGCCCGGCTGCGGATCAAAGAATCCGACCGGCTTCAGACCTCCGCTGATTTATTAAAGGCCTTCGGGGTCCCGCATACGATCGGGGACGATTACCTGGAGATCGAGGGGGTCAATGCCCTGGACGCCGCCGCACTCGACAGTGCCGGCGACCACCGTATTGCCATGGCGGCCGCGATTGCGGCCTTGCAGGCCGACGGCCCCTGTATTATAAAAGGCGTCGGCGCGGTGGATAAATCCTATCCTGCGTTCTGGCGGGAGCTGCGCCGGCTCGGGGCGAAGATCGAAGAGGCCTGATCCCGGCGGCAGCAGCGACGATTAAAAAGACCGGGGCTCCGGAGGCTTAATCGGCCTCCTGAGCCGGGCTTTTTTCGGAAAGGCGGCTTATTTTATGAGTTCATTTTGGGGCGAGTATTTACATTTGAGTATTTTCGGCGAATCCCACGGCCCCGGGATCGGCGGGGTCATCGATAACCTGCCGCCCGGACAATATATTGATCCGGACGAGCTGGCGGCGTTTACGGCCCGCCGGGCGCCGGGGCGGAGCGCGGAAGCGACGGCCCGGAAGGAAAGCGACCGTCCGGAGTTTTTATCCGGGCTCTTTGCGGGGCGGACGAGCGGGACGCCTTTGGCTTTTGTGATCCGGAATGAAGACCGCCGTTCGGCCGACTACGAGGCACTGCGTTTTATCCCCCGCCCCGGGCATGCGGATCTCAGCGGGAAAATCCGCTACCGGGGGGCCAACGATCCGCGGGGCGGCGGGCATTTTTCCGGCCGCCTGACCGCGCCGATCTGCCTGGCGGGCGGCATCTGCCGGCAGATCCTGGCCCGGCAGGGGATAAGGATTTACGGGCGAATCAAGGAAATCGCGGGGATTGAAGATGCGCCGCTGGATCTCGCCAGGCCTCCGATTTCCGCCCTGAGGGCCTTGCCGGAAAAAGACTTTCCCGTGCTTTCGGATGAAAAAGGCAAGGCGATGCGGGCGGCCGTTGCCGAGGCCGCTGCGGAAGGGGATTCCGTCGGCGGCATTGCCGAAGTCCTGATCACGGGGGTGCCCGCAGGCCTCGGCGATCCGCTCTTCGGGGGTCTTGAGCCCCGGCTGGCCTCGTGTATTTATGCTGTCCCCGCGGTCAAAGCCCTGACCTTCGGCGCCGGTTTTGAGGCCTGCCGC
>CALLQJ010000251.1 GCA_938014865.1 uncultured Fastidiosipila sp. | reverse complement strand
ACGAGATTAAGCGTTGTGACTGGAGTTCAGACGTGTGCTCTTCCGATCTGTCAACCTCCGCATTGAAACGGCCGATATTGCGGAACCGGTCTTGCTGACGCCCTTGGACAAATGGGGCAAGCAGAAGGATTACCGCTTGATCTGGCATATCGAAGACCGCCGCTTTATTCTGCGCGACCGCTTCCAAAGAGACTGGAGTACTAAGTCCAAAAGAGTACAGGACCGGGCGGCCGTGCTGCGTCTCCCCCGTTCCTTGAAACTGAAAACGGCGAAGCTGGAGCTGGGGATGGGCAGTACAAAACTTATCGATATTAATTGTGAGCGCATGGATGTCAAAAACAGTTTCGGCTCCCTGCATGTTTATAACAGCACGATCCGGGAACTGTATGCGGAAGTGTCCATGGGCTCCATCATCTTGAAAAATGCAGAAATTTTCGGCTCCGAGCTTACGACCAACATGGGAAGCTTTAAAGGCGAAGGCATTCTGCACGGCAGGCATGAAATCAGCTGCATGATGGGCTCGGTCAATCTGAAGCTGCATCAGCCCCGGGCCGGCACGAGCGTCTGCAGCGACGTCAGTGTGGGCAGCTTTAAAATCAACGGACAGAATATTCCCGTGCAGGAAAGACCTGCCGGCGGCAAAGAGGCCGAACTTTTCATTGATGTCAGTGTCGGCAGCGTCACCATTGACTTTTTGAAATAAAGCCTGCCGCCCATTTCTGCAGGATCCGGTCCCCGCTTTCTGCGGGGATTTTTTCTGCTTCAAGACCTGCCCGCAGCAAACGCTCCGCAGATTTTACTTCGGCATTCAGCAGAAAGGTCAGAAAACGCTTAAGGAAAGATACTTCCTTAAACTTCGTAAGTGCGAAGCGCTGTGATGTGATCTTCCTCGATGCAGAAAAATAAAATAAGTTGTATGATAAATCGCGACGCTTCATGCGATTATTTAAGGGAGAGGTGATTATTTTGCGAGATATCACAAAGAAATTTCAGCGCCTGGACGGCCTGATCGGTCATACGCCGCTCGTGGCTATTGAGTTTGAATATGAGGGCCGCACGTGTTGTCTCTATGCAAAAACAGAACAATACAACCTCAGCGGTTCCGTTAAAGATCGCGTAGCGTATCACATCCTGCGCGAAGCGTATTTCCGCGGTCTGATTGAACCCGGACAGCGTATTGTCGAAGCGACTTCCGGAAATACCGGCATCTCTTTTGCTGCCGTGGGCGCCTATCTGGGCCATCCGGTAGAAATTTTCATGCCGGACTGGATGAGCACCGAAAGGGTGCGCCTGATTGAAAGCTACGGCGCCGAAGTCCGCCTGGTATCGAAAGAAGAAGGCGGTTTTGAAGGCTCCATTGCCATGGCCGAAGAAGAAGGACGGAAGGGGGCTTTTCTCCCCCGGCAGTTTGAAAATCCGCTGAATACGGATGCGCACAAGCGCAGTACGGGGCCTGAAATTATACAGCAATTGGAAAAGCTCAATAAAAAAGCAGATGCTTTTGTGGCGGGCGTCGGTACCGGCGGCACCTTGATGGGCGTGAGCAGCGTCCTGAAAACGGTAAACCCGGACTTTCTCTGCTGTGCCCTGGACCCTGCCTCCTCACCGACTCTGTCGAGCGGCGGCAAACGTTCCGGCGAGCACCGGATTGCCGGCATCGGCGATGATTTTATTCCGAAGATCGTGGATCTTGAGAAAGTGGACCGTATGTATCTGGCCGGCGACGGCGATGCCATAAATATGAGCCGCAAACTGAGCCGTGAACTCGGTCTGGCCGTCGGGATCTCATCGGGCGCGAATTTCATCGGCGCGGTGCAGGCCATTGAAGAATTAGGGCCGGAAGCCTGTGTGGTGACCTGCTTTGCGGACGACAATAAAAAATATCTGAGCACCGATCTGATGTATGAGCAGCCGGTCAAGGACTCTGACCTGGCGCCGAAGATTCATTTAAAGGATCTTAAATCTTATCGCTGCGATTAGGCCTTCGGGCACTGCGTTCTGCAGCAAAAGAAAACATTCAGGCCTGAAAAAGCCGGGACCTTTTGATCCCGGCTTTATGAATTTTGCGTATGCTTTAATTTTTATCTTCAGAGGACAGGCTGCATCATCACTTCAGTGATGCTCTTGCTGCTCTTTAAACTGATGACAGGTCCCGCGGGCCGCACAAGCCGAACAGCCGGAGCAGCTTTTCCCCTCGCGTTTTCTTTTAATCATGCTTCGGATCACGAAAAAGACCACAAGAGCCAGAATCGCAATCACAATAATCGAACCCTCATTTTCCTTTATCCAATTCATAAATCTCCTCCTCTCTTGTATCTTCAGTATAACGCCTGCTGCTTAAATTCTCTGATCAACGGCTACGGCCGGATTTCTTTTCTTATCCGGACGGGTCAGCATGAAGACGAAGAAGGCCAGCAGCATGATCGCTACAATGATGCCCGCCACGTTCGGCCGGCCGGCGAAGGCGGATGCAAGCTGATAGAAGATCAGCGACACCGCATAAGCAAAACCCGTCTGATAGCCGATGGCAAACCAGGTCCATTTTGCATTGTTCATTTCACGTCTGATCGCACCGATCGCGGCAAAGCACGGCGCACAAAGCAGATTGAAGAGCAGGAAGGAATAGCCGGAAAGCATCGTGAAACGCTCACTCATATTCGCCCAGATCTGCCAGCCGGTTTCCGCAACCTCTTCATAACCTGCAAAGAGAATACCGAAGGTGCCGACCACGTTTTCTTTGGCAATCAAACCGGTGATGGTCGCAACGCCGGCCTCCCAGAATCCGAAGCCCAAGGGCTTGAGCAGGGGAGCCAGGATCGCACCGATACCGGCCAGGATCGACTGATCAATATCGTCCACCGGACCGAAGCCGTTCGCGCCGAAGCCGTAGGCCTGCAGGAACCAGAGCACAATGGCCGAGAGCAGGATAATCGTCCCCGCCTTGCGGATGAAGGAACGGACACGTTCCCAGGTCGAGCGCAGGACGCCGCTCAGCGTCGGCAGATGGTACGCCGGAAGCTCCATCACAAAGGGCGCCGGGTCGCCTTCAAAAGGCGTCGTTTTCTTCAGCATAATGCCGGACACGATCACCGCCGCACCCCCGACAAAATACGCACTGGGTGCTACCCACCAGGCTTTGCCGAAGAGCGCTGAGGCAATGAGGCCG
>CALLQJ010000250.1 GCA_938014865.1 uncultured Fastidiosipila sp. | reverse complement strand
GCCCGTTGATGCCGTTAAGATAAGCACCCCAGGCACCGTCTCGGATATCCAGGGTGTAGCCTTTATCGGCGGCATAGCGCTCCAGAAGATCCTGCGCCGTATCGCCGTCCGTAAGGGCGATCGTTTTCACTTCGTCCTCATTTAAGGTGCCGGACCAAGCGGCTCGATCGTCGGTAATTTCATCATTTTGAATGTAGATTTCAGCCGTTTTAGCTTTTTTCTCACCCGTGAAATAGAAAGTCAGGACATCGCCCGGTTTGACTTCATATTGGTCCATTCCGACCGGGGCCATCGTATCGTTGACCTCGTACATCCAAGCGGTCCAGTTATAGTCTTCAGCGAAGGTCTCATCCGCTTTGAGCCCGTTGATGCCGTTAAGATAAGCACCCCAGGCACCGTCTCGGATATCCAGGGTATAGCCTTTATCGGCGGCATAGCTTTCGAGAAGGTCCTGTGCCGTCTGCCCCTCCGTGAAGGCGATCGTTTTCTCTTCGTCTTCGTTTAAGGTGCCGGACCAGGCTGCCCGATCGTCGGTAATTTCATTGTTCTGAATGTAGATTTCAGCCGTCGTTTCAGCGTCCCTTGTCTGAACTTCTGCGGGCGCAGAGGAGCCTGAGGGCTCACTTTCCTCCGCCGCCAGCGCCGTTCCCGGCACAATGCTGAGCGCAAAAGCCAAAAGCAAGAGCTGAGCCGTCAGCCGTGCTCCGAACTTTGTCTTCAATAAGCGTTTCATCCTTGCTTCTCCTTCAATCTTCGATCTTTTGTATCCTTAAGTGTCCCGCTTAATCGCCGATAATATAGCGCCAGACGACATTGTCGCCTGCTTCAAGCGGGCAATTATCCGCCGAACGCTGTACCTGTACCCCGTTAACCTCATAGGTCCAGCCCGAATTGGGGCCGGCCGCCTTCTCATAAAGATAATGGATACCGGCCACGTAAGCGCCCAGGAAGCTTGTCTCTACATCAATCTGAATATTATTGCTCTGTGCGACCCGCTCCAGGACGGATAAAACCGTATCATCTTCTGTTAATTCTACATGATCCGAACGGTAAATATAGCCCGAAGCGTCTAAAAGTCCGATTAATTGTTCATCCCGCAGGCTCTCCGGGTGATCAACGAGTTCCTGAATATTGATTTCAAAGTGAATTTCATCGGAAACAGCCTCCGTCGTCGGTACCGGACTCGGCGTAGGGGCCGGCGCTGAAGTACTTGTCGCAGGACTTGTCGCTTCCGCCTCGCTTTCCCCGGCGGGACTTGCCGGAAGGGTCGTTTCTTCCGTTTTTTCCGCGGCCTCGGTCGTGACAAGGACTTCTGCCGCCGTCGTTTCAAGAGGCGCTGCGGTCTCGCTTTCCGTACGTTCGCTTCTATGCGTTTCGCGGGTCGTTTCAAGGTTTTCGCTCGGACTTGTTTCCGCTTCTGTTTCTTCTAAGCTCGCCGTGCTCTCTTCCGAAGCGGCGGTCTTCTCTGCCGCAGCTTCCGAAAAAGAAGCCTCTTCACTTGTGCGCTCCGTTTCTTCTCCTCTGAAACGATCAAAAAGAGAACAGCCGCCCAGTAAAGAAGGCGTCGTGATCAGAAGACTCAGGCAAAGAAGCCAAGCGGCCGCCTGCGGGAGAAAAGCCCGCCTGCCGTGCCGCTGATGTTTCGTTTTGCTGA
>CALLQJ010000249.1 GCA_938014865.1 uncultured Fastidiosipila sp. | reverse complement strand
CTGCTTTACAGTCATGAGAACACATACTAGAGCCAACAATAGAGTAATAACTATGAGCCTACGTTTATTAAGAATTCCCCCCTGCAGGTCGAGGCGCATCTGATCTACACGGCTTCCCATACCCCCAAACATACCTCGGGGCAGTATCTGGGCCGTTTTTACAAGACCTTCCGGGATATTGAGGAGCGTTACTTTGACGGGATGATCATTACGGGGGCACCCGTTGAGCACCTCGAGTTTGAAGAGGTGGATTACTGGCGCGAGCTTTGCCGGATTATGGACTGGAGCACGACCCATGTGTTCTCAAGCCTTTACATCTGCTGGGCGGCACAGGCGGGGCTCTATCATTTTTACAATGTGCCGAAACACCCGCTGAAGAAAAAATGCTTTGGGGTTTTCCCGCATCGTCTGCTCTGCGATCCGGCGATGGAGCTTTTCCGCGGCTTTGACGATGAGTTTTATGTGCCGCATTCGCGCCACACCGAACTCAGGACGGAAGATCTCGAAAAGGTGGATGCCGTCGAAATTCTGGCCGCTTCCGATGAGGCGGGCGTCATGGCGTCCTGGGACGAAGAAAACCGCCGTTTCTTTATTACCGGCCATGTCGAGTACGATCCTGACACCTTGAAAAATGAGTACTTCCGTGACCTCAAGAAAGGCCTGGAGATTAATATCCCCATGAATTACTTCCCCGATGACGATCCGTCGAAAGAACCGATCGTGCGCTGGCGTTCATCGGCCAACCTGCTCTTTTCCAACTGGCTGAATTACTTTGTCTACCAGCAGACCCCCTACGACCTGGAGGGAATCGGGCGGAGAAGTTTTACCTTGTAAATTGAAGCGGCGTGCGGCGAAAGGAGCGGAGCGTCTGCAAAAGCCGGCGGCAGTCGGGGTAACACGAGTTACTAAAAGCAGGACGGCGCTCTGCTATACTCCTTGATAAGCGGCCCTTGCGCCGAAATACGGGAGGTTTGAGACAAGATGGTATTGCTCTTGACAGAAGAAAATTTTAATGAAGAGGTACTGCAGGCCGATGAGCCGGTACTGGTGGATTTTTGGGCGGCCTGGTGCGGTCCCTGCCGGACGATAGCCCCCGTTATTGATGCGCTGGAAGAACGCTACGGCGAGGCGCTTAAGTTCGCGAAAGTCAACGTCGATGAACACAGTGAGATCGCGGAACACTACCGGGTATCGAGCATTCCGACCGTTTTTATATTCAAGGACGGGAAGATCGTCGAACGCCTGATCGGGGCCCATACGATACAAGCTTACGAAGAAGCCATTAAAAAATATATTTAAGAACGATCCGAAAGGGCTGCGGGAAACTGCAGTCTTTTTTTACGAAAAAAAAGCCCGCTTCAGGCGGGTTTTTCTGCTCAGAGGATCAGAGGAGGCAATCATGCGGCTTATTTCAGGACAAGAACAAAAAAAGATGGATGCGTATTTTATGAAAAGCGGCATTCCCATCACCTTATTGATGGAGGCCGCCGGACGGGGTCTGGCCGAAGCGGTGCCGGAGCTTGTGAAGGCGCCGGCACGGGTCGATTTTTACATCGGACCCGGCATGAACGGCGGGGACCTTTATGCAGCGGCAAGGGTCCTTCAGGCCGAAGGCTACCGCTGCCGCATTAAAGAGATGAAGGGGGCGGCCGATGTAAAGGATGAACCCCTTTATACGATGCGAAAAGCGGCAGCGGCCTGCGGCATTCCCATGACAGCCTTTACGGCGCAGCCCGAGAGCCCGGACATCCCGGCGCTTGCCGTCGACGGGATAATGGGGACCGGCTTTGATCCCGAAAGGACGCTTTCCCCAGAACTGGAAGCCGCATTTTCCGGCTTAGATGAAGCGCAGCAGCAGGGCGCTTTGGTCCTGGCCTGTGATCTGCCCTCCGGGATTTCCGCCGACCTCGGCATTGTCCATCCTGCGGCGGTTAAAGCGGACGCAACCGTGACCTTTGTCTGGCCCAAAACCGGGCAGATGCAGTCGCCGGCCTGCCAGTACAACGGGCGGCTTATTGTCAAAAGACTTAATCTGCCCGACGCCCTGATCAAAGGCTTCTCGGATTACGGCCTCGGCGGAACATCTTATTTTGCCGTGACGGGCGAAAACTTTGCCCGCGCTCTGCCCGCTCTTTTAAGCGACAGTCATAAAGGCAATCAGGGGCATGCGCTGCTGATTGCCGGCCGGAAAGGCATGAGCGGGGCCTGCCGCCTGTCCGGCGAGGCTTGCCTGCGTTCCGGAGCGGGCCTGGTGACGATCGTCTGCAGCCGAGACTCCTACCCGGAGGTCTTTGCTGCCCTGCCTTCGGCCCTTTACAGTCTGCCGGAGGATGAAGGGCAAGATGCCCTGATCGAAGCGGCGCGCGCAGTAAAAGAAAAAGCAGATGCTGTCTTAGCCGGCCCCGGTCTG
>CALLQJ010000248.1 GCA_938014865.1 uncultured Fastidiosipila sp. | reverse complement strand
CTCCTCATCAAAGAGACTGTCCGCAGACGACGGACAGTCTCAAAATCTCTTCCTTCAAAAAATTATTAAAGGAAAGAACGTACATAGGTTTCAAACTTTGAAACATTGTCTTCCAAGCGTTTATCCGCTTTATCAGGCGCTTGGTCATAGCAGCCGAAATAAATTTTGATTTTCGGCTCTGTCCCCGAAGGACGGACGCACATCCAATCCATATCATCAATTTCATACAGCAGGACATCCGACTCGGGCATGTCCAAAGGCGCCGTCTCGCCTGTTGCCGTATTCAGGCGCTCATTCGTTTTATAATCCCGGATATACGCGACCGGAATGCCGGCAATTTCCTTGGCCTTTTCCTTGCGCAGCGCATCCATGGCCCGGGTAATATTGCGCTTGCCTTCCGCACCTTCGGCATAAACCGAAATGGTCCGTTCGGTACCGTAGCCGTATTTTTCATAAAGCTGCTGCATTCTGTCGTAAAGGTTCATATCCTCTTCGGCACAGACCGCGGCCAGCTCCGCCAGAAGCATCGAGGCGACCACCGCATCCTTATCGCGCACATCCCGTTCCGCCAGATAGCCGAAGCTCTCTTCGAAACCGAACTGGAAATGCATATCGCCTTCTTCATCGTGTTCCTGGATCTGACCGGCAATCCATTTAAAGCCGGTCAAGGTAATAAAGTAATCTACATCAAAGACCTTGCAGATGCTTTTTACCAGACGCGAAGACACGATGGTGGTGACGACAAAAGACTTCTCGGGCAGCTGATTGTTCTTCTTCTTCGCCGAAAGAATATATTCCATCAGCAAAAGCCCGATCTGATTGCCGCTCATCACCTGATACTCTCCGTCCGGCATCCTGACCGCAAGTCCCGTACGGTCTGCGTCGGGGTCGGTGGCAATCACCAGACTGGCCTCTTCTTTTTTCGCCAGATCAATCGCCATCTGCAAAGCGGAACGTTCCTCCGGATTGGGGAACTTCACCGTCGGGAAATCGCCGTCCGGCTTCTCCTGCTCGGGAACCACCAAAACATTTTCAAAACCGATCTTCTTAAGAATGCGGCGGACCGGTTTATTGCCGGTTCCGTGCAGCGGCGTATAAACAATTTTCATGTCTTTATGCTTCTTCGCAATATCCGGATTGATGGAAACATTAAGAAGCATCTCATCGTAGGCCGCATCAATCTCATCCCCGATGATTTTAACCAGCCCGGTGGACTGCGCCGTCTCAAAATCCGACCACTGCAGCTCGCGGTAGTCGTCAATCTCGGCCATCTCCGCGGCCACTTCATCCGCCGCTTCCGGCTGCATCTGAGCACCGTCTTCCCCGTAGACTTTATAGCCGTTGTATTCGGCAGGATTATGCGACGCCGTCACCATAATGCCGCCGATGCAGTTCAGTTTGCGGATGGTAAACGAAAGCACGGGAACCGGCCGCAGCTCATCCATAAAATAGCTGCGTATGCCGTGAGCGGCTAAAATAGCTGCCGAAATCTCGGCAAATTCCCGTGAGCGGCGCCTGGAATCGTAGCAGATCGCCACGCCTCTTTCCTTCGCTTCGTCCCCGAAGCGGTCCAGATAACGGGCAAATCCTTCGGCTGCCTGCGCCACCGTATACTCATTCATGCGGTTGGTCCCGGCGCCCAGGACGCCGCGCAGACCGGCCGTGCCGAAGGAGAGATTCTGATAAAAGCGCTCATAAATCTCGTCCTCATCGTCGGCGACAGCCGCCAGCTCTTTCCTTGTAGCCTCCGTAAAATAGGGGTCATTGAGCCACAAATTATACTCTTTTTTATAATCCGGCATACGCAAATCCTCCGTTCATTTTTTTTAACAATATCTGCTTAAATTATACCATGTGCAAAACATAATTCACTCGGAAAGCCGCCCCTGTGCATAAATCAGGAGATCGCGCAGTTCTGCCGCCTCCTCAAAACGCAGATCCTTCGCCGCTGCTTTCATTTCTTCGCGCAGGCGGCGGATGATCCGGATCAGTTCGCTCGGCTTCATCGCCATGATCTGATCCTTCATGCTGATGCGCTCACCCGGCGCTCTTTGGCCGATGCCTTCTTCTTCGGTAAGCTCTTCAAAGGTATCAAGCGTGTCGCGGATTTCTTTGTAAATCGTCTTAGGTACTATCCCGTGTTCTTCGTTATAGGCTTTTTGAATCTCCCGGCGCCGGTTGGTTTCTTCCACCGCCCGGTACATGGATTTCGTAATCTCATCCGCATATAAAATGACATGGCCGTGTACATTCCGGGCAGCCCGTCCTATGATCTGAATCAGCGAGGTGGTGGAACGCAGGAAACCTTCCTTATCCGCATCCAAAATGGCAATCAAGGAAACTTCCGGCAGGTCAAGGCCTTCCCGGAGCAGATTAATGCCCACCAGCACATCGAATTTTCCCTGGCGCAGATCCCGCAGAATCTCCAGGCGTTCGTCGTTGGCAATATCTGAATGCAGATATTTGACGTTCAAGCCGTTTTCCCGAAGGAAATCCGTGAAATCCTCCGCCATGCGCTTCGTCAGCGTCAAGACCATGGTTCTCTCCCCGCGCTCATTCGTTTTGCGGATTTCCCCTAAAAGATGTTCAATCTGTCCGTCCACCTCATGGATGGAAATCTCCGGATCCAGGAGCCCGGTCGGACGAATGACCTGCTCGACTTCCCTGACGGCATGTTCTTTTTCATAGCGGCCCGGGGTGGCACTGACGAAAATGACCTGATTCACTTTCTCTTCAAATTCTTCAAATGTCAGCGGACGGTTGTCGTAGGCGGACGGCAGGCGAAAGCCGAAATCCACCAGGGAACGCTTGCGGGAGCGGTCCCCGTTATACATGGCTCCGATCTGCGAAACGGTCACGTGGGATTCATCGATCATCAAAAGAAAATCATCCGGGAAAAAATCCATAAGCGTATTGGGCGGTGAACCGGGCGCTCTGCCGCTCAGATGCCGCGAATAATTTTCAATGCCTTTGGTAAAGCCGGTCTCCCGGAGCATCTCCAGATCGTAGCGGGTGCGCTGCTCGAGCCGGTAAGCTTCAACAATCTTGCCTTGATCGCGAAGTTCTTTCAGCCGCTCCTCAAGTTCTTCTTCGATCGACACAATGGCTCTTTTCATCTTCGCCTCGGTCGTCGCATAGTGGCTGGCCGGGGTCAGGCCGACATAGCTTCTGCCGGCTACCGCTTTATTTGTAATGCGGTCAATTTCCGCAATCCGCTCAATCTCATCCCCGAAAAACGATACCCGCAGAAAGGTCTCATCATTATTGACCAGGTGGATATCCAGGCTGTCGCCTCTGACCCGGAAGGTTCCGCGTTTGAGTTCATAATCATTTCTCGTATATTGAAGGCGGATCAGCTCTTCGATCACTTTATCCCGGTCGATCTGCATTCCGCTTCTCAGATGCAGCATAAGGTCCCGGTAGTCTTCCGGGTCGCCTAAGCCGTAAATACACGATACGGATGCCACCACAATCACATCGCGGCGTTCCAGAAGAGAAGCCGTCGCGGAATGGCGCATACGATCGATTTCATCATTGATTGAGGAATCTTTTTCTATATAAGTATCCGTGCCCGGGATATACGCTTCGGGCTGGTAATAATCATAGTAGCTGACAAAATATTCCACCGCATTTTCCGGAAAAAAAGCCCGGAATTCTTCGCAGAGCTGACCGGCCAGAGTCTTATTGTGCGCAATCACCAGGGTCGGTTTTTGCACGTTCTGAATCACGTTCGCCATCGTAAAAGTCTTGCCGGATCCGGTCACTCCCAAAAGCGTCTGGGCCTTGTCGCCGGCTAAGATGCCTTTGCTTAAGGCCTCGATCGCCTGCGGCTGATCGCCCGTCGGCTTAAAATCAGCATGTAACTTAAATGCTTTTTCTTTCATAGCGCCCCCACATCATGCTACTCTTTATCATATCAGTTATACGTCTTCTTGTTTGTAAAAAAGCCTTAAAAAATCTGTTGTTATAAACTTACGAAAATACGTTTTAAAAACGTTAAGGAAGTCTCACGCAATGCCACTTCCGCCGCCGTTTCTTGTTATCAAATATCAATAGACCTATAATATGCTAAAACTTCGCTTCGGCCCCGAGGCCGATCCGGCAAGAGCTCTCCTAAGAGCTCAGAGGAGGTAAAAGTGTTTCCGGAAATCCGTTTTGAAGAACGCAAAGAACTGAAAGCAAAACCCGCCGACGAGGCGAATTTGGGTTTTGGCCATATCTTTACGGACTATATGTTCGTGATGGATTATGAGGCCGGCAAAGGCTGGTTCGACCCGCGCATTATTCCCTACGGACCCA
>CALLQJ010000247.1 GCA_938014865.1 uncultured Fastidiosipila sp. | reverse complement strand
TTGTTTTGAACGATAGGGTGAATGATACAGTTTCAGAAGAAAAAAGTTTGGAAAAACCTTTAGAGGTTGAGCATTTATCGTTTAGTTTTGCCGAAACAAAGGTACTGGATGATATCAGCTTCAGCGTAGACCCGGGCGATTATATCGGCCTGGTCGGCTCAAACGGTGCGGGAAAGAGCACCTTGCTGCGTCTGATTTTAGGCGAGCTGAGCCCTTCGGCGGGAAAGATCCGGCTCTTCGGCACAGAGCTTTCGCGCTTCCGGCATTGGGAGCGCATCGGCTGTATTGCAGAAAAATGCCGAGCTGAATCCGGATTTTCCGGCGACGGTGCTCGAGGTGGTGCAGGCCAATCTTTACCGCTCGGTGGGACCGGGCCGGCCTTTTCGCCGGGAGCACCGGGAGCGGGCAATGGAGGCGCTGGCCCTGACGGGGACGGCCAATCTTCACAAGCGCCGGATCGGTGAGCTTTCGGGCGGTCAGCAGCAGCGGGTCTTTCTGGCCCGAGCCTTGGTGAACCGGCCGGATTTCCTCATTCTGGATGAAGCCACGACCGGCATTGATGAACGCTCGCAGGGGCTTTTTTATGATCTTCTGCAGAGTCTGAAAAGTTCCATGCATCTGACCGTTTTGATGGTCTCGCATGATATTTCCGCCGTGACGGCACATGCCAACCGGCTTTTGTGCCTGAGTCCGGACGGCTTTTTTCAGCATGATTTGGAGAAAGAAGCGCTGGATACGGGATTTTTCAATAAGCTTTACGGCTACCCCGTGACCTTGCACGTGCACGGCCATGACTGTGCCCGGCACAAGGGGATGGCCCGGCGGCTCAGGGAGGAGGATGAAGGCCGTGTTTGAGATGTTTTCTTATGCTTTCATGCGAAATGCCCTGATCGTGGCGGTCTTTGTGGGAGCCGCGGCGGCCTGCATCGGCCAGGTTGTGGTCTTGAGGCGGCAGGCCAATATGGGCGATGCCTTGTCGCATGCGGCGCTTGCGGGCGTGGCCCTGGGCGTCATTTTAAATCAGAATCCGACGCTCTTTTCCCTTTTGGGGACCATGGCGGCGGCCTTGCTTCTGGAATTTATCCGCCGCTTGTTCCCTCGCTATGCCGAGGTTTCGACGGCGATCGTGGTGGCGCTGGCGGTGGGCCTGGCGGCGATTTTCTCCGGCTTTGCGGGTGCGGGGAAGAGTTTTCAGTCCTATCTTTTCGGCAGCATTGTGGCGATCGCGCCCGCTGAGCGCAATCTGATTTTAGCGGTATCGGGCCTGGTGATTGTCCTGAGCCTGATCTTTTACAAAGAACTCTTTTTTATAAGCTTTGATCCGAAAGCAGCCCGGCTCGCGGGGGTGAAAACCGATCGTACGGAGATTGCCTTTACCGTCCTGACGTCTTTGACCGTCGGCGTGGCAGCCCGTACGGTAGGCACGCTCGTGATTTCATCCTTGCTGGTGCTTCCTTACGCGGCGGCGATGCAGCTGCACCTGAGCTACCGGCAGAGCCTGATTGCCGCGATCATTATTGCCGTCTTAAATTCGACGGGCGGCATTATACTTTCCTATCAATTCGGCTTGGCACCGGGGGGGACCATTGTGGTGCTCAGCGTGATCACGCTGGTCCTTCTGGCGCTTCTTGCCCGTCTGCGCCGCCGGCATGAGGCCGGCCGGAAAGGACGTTCACATGGAAAAAGAACGGTCTGAGAAAAACAGCAGCAAAGTCCCGGAGCCGTCCGGGCAGAAAAAAGCCTCCGCTGAAGGCCGGACAAGCTTTTCGGAACGAAGAAGCCGCGAGGTCTTAAAAGAGGCGGGGATCCGCCTTACAGAGCCCCGGGTCAAAATCCTGCAGGTCATTGCGGAATCGGAGGAAGCGCTGGACGCCGAAGAAATTCTGGACTTAGCCAATCAGGGGGAGGAGGCCTTCTGGCTCTCTACCGTCTACCGCAATCTGGAGCTTTTTGCCGAAAAAGGCCTGATCCAGGAAGTCCGCCGGCCCGGCAGTGACGTGCTGTACTACCGGACGGAACTTCGCGGGCACAATCACTATGCGGTCTGTGAGCGCTGCCGCAAGGAAATCCCGCTGGATATCTGTCCGATCGATACACTGGAAGATCAGCTGAAAGAAAAAGGCTTCACGCCGACGCATCACCGGCTGGAAATTTACGGGCTCTGTGCCGAGTGCAAAGAGAAGCTTCGGCATTTAAGGGAAAACAAAAGAGAAAAATAAAACGGTCCGCCGCAGGGGAGGGCCGTTTTAAATAATTTATTTCTCAAAAAAGAAAATCTCGCAAAAAAACCATAAAAAAGCCCGCATCAGCGGATGCGGGCGGCCTTCGCTGCTGTTCAGGCAGAAGCACTGCTCTTCAGGAAGCGGCATGCTTCCTTCAGTCGTTGATTTCCAGAAGTTTCAGGCCTTTGTTGCGCTCCAGGGCCCAGCTGAGCGCCCAGTCTGATTCAAACAAGAGCACCGGATCTCCGTGGTGGTCGAGGACTAAGAGCGTCGTGCTGGTAAGATTCAGTTCCTCCGGATCGCGCGTATCCGCTTCTTCCGTAAAATGCACCCAGCGTGCATAGCGGTAATTCAGCATGGTCTTGCGGATCTTGACGTGGTATTCATCCTTAAGCCGCTGCTCTAAGACGTCAAACTGCAGAATGCCCACCACGCCGACGACAAAGGTTTCCGTCCCGATGTCCGGCTCTTTATACATCTGAATCGTCCCTTCCTGGGCGAGCTGTTCCATGCCCTTGAGAAACTGCTTGCGTTTCAGGGAGTCGGAAGCGGAGATCTCCGCAAAGTGCTCGGGCGGGAAGACGGGGATGTCGGCAAATTTTACCGCATGTTCTTTATCGCAGAGTGAATCGCCGATGCGGAAAATGCCCGGGTCAAAGAGACCGATGATGTCGCCGGCATACGCGTATTCGACGGATTTATGCTCTTGGGCCATAAACTGCTGCGGCTGCTGCAGACGCAGTTCTTTATCGGTCCGGACATTCAGCACTTCCATATTCTTTTCAAATTTCCCGGAGACAATGCGTAAAAAAGCCAGACGGTCGCGGTGGCCCGGATTCATATTGGCCTGAATTTTAAAGACAAAGCCCCGGAAGGCCTCGTCATACGGGTCGACCGGCCCCTGATCGCTTTTCCGAGGCAGGGGCGGCGGCGCCATTTCCAGGAAATTATGCAGAAAGGTTTCGACGCCGAAGTTCGTAATGGCGGAGCCGAAAAACATCGGCGTCAGCTTGCCGGCGAGCACCTCGTCTAAGTCAAAGCTGTCGCCCGCAATATCCAGGAGTTCAATATCCTCGGCCAGTTCCTCCCGGTACGACGCCCCGATTATGTCGTTGAGCTCGGGATCATCGATATCTTTTACCGTGACCTGCACGCGGGAGGCGCCGTGGTCTTGTTTGCCGGGATCAAAGCGCTCCACCTGCCGGCTCCGGCGATTGTAGACGCCTTTGAAATCGCCGCTGATCCCGATCGGCCAGTTGAAGGGCGTCGCCCGAATGCCTAAGACCTTTTCGATTTCGTCCATCAGGTCGAAAGGATCGCGTGCGGCCCGGTCCATTTTATTCACGAAGGTAAAAATGGGGATTCCGCGCAGGCGGCAGACCTGAAAGAGTTTAATCGTCTGCGGTTCGACGCCTTTGGCGCCGTCAATCAGCATGACCGCGGCATCGGCCGCGCAAAGGGTGCGGTAGGTATCTTCCGAGAAGTCCTGATGCCCCGGGGTGTCCAGGATATTGATGCAGTAGCCTTCATATTCAAACTGCATCACCGAGGAGGTCACGGAGATGCCGCGCTGTTTTTCGATGTCCATCCAGTCTGAGGTAGCATGCCGGGAGGCTTTGCGCGCTCTTACCGAACCGGCTTCGTGAATGGCGCCGCCGTAAAGCAGAAATTTTTCGGTAATGGTGGTCTTGCCCGCGTCCGGATGCGATATGATCGCAAAAGTACGTCGTCTTTTAATTTCTTCTTCTTGTGTCAAGTTCAACTATCCCCCTGTGCAGTATCCGAATCAGTATAAACAAAGTTCAGGCGATCGGACAATGGAAAGCTTATTTTTCTTCCGTATTCCGCGCCTCAGGAAGGGGCGCCCTCGTTCTTTTCCTGCTTGTTTAAATAGTGCCGGATGAAAAGACTTGCTTCACGCGGGGAGCGGTGTCCCTGCTTCAAGGCAAACGCCAGGGCCTCCCGGTCGAGTGCGGGATCCGGCAGGCTCAGCCCGGCCTCTACGGCCAGGAAGTGCACGAGGTCCAGATATTCCCGCTGCAGAGGCGCCAGGAAATGCAGCTTCAGCCCGAAGCGGTCCGAGAGCGAGACCCGTTCATCAATCCCGTCATTCTCGTAAATCTCCTGCCGGCTTTCGTCCATCATTTCGGGCACCAGGTGACGTCGGTTGGAGGTCACATAAAGCCTGCAGTTTGAGGGAATATCCATCGCCCCGCCCTGCAGGAAGCTTTTCAGCTCGGTATATTCCGTATCCGTCGAGCGAAAGCTCAGATCGTCAATAAATAATATGTAATAAAGAGAGGAGTGCTCCGTTTTCGCCATGATTTCGGCCAGGCCCTCCAGATGCCGCGGGTTGATTTCAATAAGCCGCAGCCCTTCCTTTTCATAGGCGTTCACCATTGCCTTGACCGCCGAGGATTTCCCGCAGCCCCTGGTGCCGTAAAGCAGCACGTGGGCCGCC
>CALLQJ010000246.1 GCA_938014865.1 uncultured Fastidiosipila sp. | reverse complement strand
CGGCCTGCGTCTGACCGGGGCCAGACCCTATAAAGACACGGGTCTGGTGCGGGAAAAAGCTTTTCTGGTGGCCCTGAACACGGAAAAAGGAGCGGCCGGAGAAGAGGCCGTGCTGCGTTCTTTAGCGGAGCTCAAAAAACTCGCCGAGGCCTGCGGGGCCGAGGTCCTGGGGCAGGATTACCAGAATCGTTCCGCCCCGGACGCCGCGACGTATATCGGGAGCGGCAAATTAGAAGAAATTGCCGAAGCGGCCGAGCGCCTCGGCTGCAATACGCTGATCTTTGATGATGAGCTGCCCGGCAGCCAGATGCGCAATATCCAGCAGCGGACAAAATTTAAGGTGCTGGACCGCACGCTGGTCATTTTGGATATTTTTGCCCGCCGTGCCGGCAGCAAAGAAGGCAAGCTGCAGGTGGAACTGGCCCAGTACGAGTACCGGCTCAGCCGGGTGGCGCTGATTAATGAGAGCCTCGACCGCTTAGGCGGCGGCATCGGGACGAGAGGCCCCGGTGAAACGCAGCTTGAAACGGACCGGCGCCATATCCGAAACCGCATCGACAAACTGAAAAAAGATCTGCGGGTCGTAGGCCGCAGGAGGCAGCACCGCCGCCGCAAGCGCGATGCCTTAGGGCAGACCACCATCGCGGTGGTCGGCTATACGAACGCGGGAAAATCCACGCTCATCAATCGCCTCTGCGACAGCGATCTCTACACCATGGACCAGGTCTTTGCGACCCTGGATGCCGCCGTGCGCGACCTGCGCCTGCCGGACGGCAGTCACGTGATGCTGATTGATACCGTCGGCTTTATCCGGAAACTGCCGCATCAGCTGGTGGACGCCTTCCGTTCCACCTTAGAAGAGGTGAGCGCAGCGGATATGATCATCCATGTTCTGGATATTTCCGATCCGGAAGCGGAGCATCAGCTGCAGGTGGTCGAAGAAGAGCTCCTGCGCCTTAAAGCGGGCAGCAAGCCGCGGATCCTTGCGCTGAATAAAATGGATTTGGCGGATGAAACAGATGCGGCCCGCTACCTTCACAGCCGTGAGATTCCCTCGCATTTCAGAGTCTGTCCGGTTTCGGCCGTGACAGGGGAGGGGCTGGACGAACTTCTGAATCACATTGCCGAAATGCTGGTGTACCGGCAAAAATCCTACAGCCTGGAGCTGCCTTATAAGGAATCCACGCTCTATGCCTACATTAAAGACCACGGCAATCTGCTCGAAGAAACCTTCGGCCCGGAAAGCATGCAGCTGAGGTTTACCTTGGACCGCCGCTTATGCGGTCCGATCGAGCGCTATCTGCGGAAGTGAGAGGATAAGAATGCCTTTACGAGATTTGCTCCGTTCACGGCCGCGGGGCTTTGCACTCTATATTGCGGGCGGCTTTCTGCCCGTTCTGACCGATTTGGGACTGAATATTATTCTGGCCATGATGGTCGGTTTATTTACCGAACCGCAAAAGGCCTTGCGGACGATCATTATATCGCTTTTGATTGTGCTGGGAACGACCGCATTAAATGTGATCTCGCGTCTTTTCAGGACCTCATTTATGCGGGATACGCTCTATGATGTCAGGCGGCTGGCGTTTAAGAAAGTTTTGAATCAAAGCTTTCAGAACTTTGCCGCCGAGGATCACAGTACCTATATTTCCCGCCTGGTCAATGACGTGAATCTTTTTGAAAAAGATTACTTTGCCTCGCTGCAGGAAGTCATGATTAAAGGCGGAAGCTTTGTTGTTTTCAGTTTGATCATGCTGGCGCTGGATCTGCCGATGGGGCTTTTTTCTCTTGTCGTGTCCTTTGTGATGCTTTTGATCAGCCTGCGTTTCAAGCCGAAAATTATCAAGCTGGAGACGGAGGTGTCCGAGGCCAACGAAGACTTTTCGCATGAGGCGGCGAATACCCTGGCAGGTTTTGACATCCTGCGCCTGAACCGGGTGGAAGGGCCTTTTGAACGCAAGTTTACCGAACGCGTCGGCATTTTAGAGAATATCAAGCAGACGCTGCGTTATTTTTCCGATTTGCAGCGCGCTGTTTTTTTATGCATCGGTCAGGTCTTTTCTGTCCTGGTGCTGCTGTACCTGGCCTGGCGCCTCTCCTCGGATGCCATGAGCCTGATGACGGCCACCTTTATTATTACGGCAAGCAATATGATGATCTGGAGCATGGTGGCCCTCTTTCCCGTCCTCAATACGCTGAAGGCGGCGGAAAAAATCTACAATAAAATCTGCCTGCCGGCCTTTGAAGACAAGAGCGGGGACATGGGCGAAGACTTTGTTTTTGACGACTGCATCGAAGCGAAGAGCGTCAGCTTCAGCTACCCCGAACGCGAAGGACTCAACAGCGGGCAGACGATTTTTAAAAATCTGAATTTCAAAGTCAATAAAGGGGAAAAGATTCTTCTGAAAGGCGCCAGCGGGGCCGGCAAAAGCACCTTGCTGCAGCTGCTGTCGAAGGTTTATGCCCCCGATAAAGGGCATTTTCTGGTGGACGGCAAGGATCTGCAGGGCTTTTCTGACCTGAGCGTCAATGAGGCGATCAGCTATGTTTTTCAGGATGTCTTTTTGTTTGAAGATACGATCCGCAACAATATCACCCTTTATCAGGACTATCCGGAAGAACGCCTGCAGGAAGTGGTGGACCAAGCGGGACTCAGGGTTCTGGTGGACAATCTGCCGCAGGGCCTGGATACGCCGCTGACGGAAAACGGCCGCAACCTTTCGGGCGGACAGCGTCAGCGCATCAGCATTGCCCGGGCCCTGATCCGCAATGCGCCTTTGGTTTTTGCGGATGAAGCGACCTCCGGCCTGGATCCGGAAATGGGCTATGTCGTCGAAAAGGCGATATTGGATCTGCCGCAGACAGTCTTTGCCATTTCGCATCGTTACTATAAAGGGGTCAGCGAGCGCTATGATAAAGTCTTCAAGATCCAGGGCAAAGGCGTGGAGATTTACCCGTCCGCCGAGTATTTCCGGGTGGAAGGAGGGGAGCCTTTATGAAAAAAACATCCTATCTGCGCCGGGTGCTGCTGAAGCAGAGCAAGAAACTCTGGCCGACCGCCCTGGTCGAAATGGTTCTGGCCGTCCTGATTTCCTATATTAATGTCGAGATGATGGACCTGATCAATGAGGCCGTCGGAGGCGTGGGGGCCGTCAAAAAGCCTGCGATCATTCTGCTCATTCTGGTGCTCGCCCTGGTGCCCTTCCGCCTGATCTACAGCAAGCTCAGCACACGCTATATCCGCGACAGCCTGATCCGCTTCCGCAAGGCCTATCTGGAAAAGCTCTTTAAAAAAGACATCAATGAATTCCGCGAGGAAAATAACGGCGTGTATCTGTCCCAGCTTACGAATGATATCAATACCCTGGAGCAGGCGCTCTTTCAGCCGCAGCTGACGATCCTGAATGCGATCATGAATTATATTGCGGTTTTTATCGTCCTGGGCATTTACAGTCCGCTGACGATTTTGATAGCCGTCGCGGCCCTGGCGCTGGGCGGGCTCTTCGGGCTCAATGTCGGAAAGCCGATGGAAAAGCCCCAGAAGGAAAAGTCCGAGCTCCTTGAGGCCTATACCTCTTATGTCCGGGAGGTCTTGTCGGCCTTCCCGATTATTAAGAACAATAATCTTGATGAGCGGGTCAGGGAAAATTTTTCCGCGGCTTCCAAAGCGGTGCAGGACAAAAATTTTGAACTGGACAAAGAGCTGACCCGTGCCGATGCGAAAATCCGGCTTACGGTAGGTTTCCTGGGCATTGCCGTCTTGGCGATCATGGTCCGTTTTGTCAGCACCAGCCGCCTGGGCGTAGGCGGGGCGGTCCTCCTGGTGATGTCCTTCGGGCGGCTCTTTGAACCGATCATGAATATATCCGGCCAGCTTCCGCAGATCCGAAGCCTCAAATCTTTATTGAATAAGATGGAAAAAGCCCTGGAAAACCGGGGCCATTACGAGGAGACGATTGAACTTCCGGAGATTACGGAAGGCATTCGTTTTGACGCGGTCAGTTTCAGCTATCACGACGAAGAGCAGACAAAGGTTTTGGAAGACGTCAACTACACCTTTGAAATGAATAAGAAATACCTGATCATCGGGCCGTCCGGCGGCGGCAAGTCGACGCTTTTAAAATTAATCCGGAAGATCGTCAGGCCCGAATCCGGCCGCATCTTAGTGGACGGTCAGGACCTCTCGGAGGTCACCAACGCCTCGTATTTCCGGCAGATGGCCAGCGTTGAGCAGCAGGTCTTCTTATTTGATGACACGATCCGGAATAATATCACGCTCTTTAAAGACTATCCCGAAGAAGAACTTGAACGGGCCATCAAAGGCGCGGGGCTCGACACGGTTTTAGAAGAATTCCCTGAAGGGGCTGAGCACATGATCCGCGGCAACGGCAGCAATATATCCGGCGGGCAAAAAGCCCGTATCGCCATTGCCCGGGCTTTGATTTCTCATGCGAAAATTCTGGTGCTCGACGAAGCCTTTGCGTCTTTAGACGAGAACGTGGCCCGGCAGATCGAAGAGACGATTTTGGACCTGGAAGATGTTTTGGTCCTGCAAGTCAGCCACGTCGTCTTCCGCAACACCATGGCGCGCTATGATGCCTGCATCAGGGTGGCGGATTTCGGCATCACGGAAGTCTGATCGCGGGACATTTAATAGGAATGCAGGGCCTCGCCGTCGAGGTCTTCCAAGGCTTCGGTCAGCACCTCGCTGAAGGACGGGTGCGGCCGCATTCCGCGCAGGATTTCTTTATAGCTTCTTTCATTGGCAATAAAAGGCGTGAAGGCCACGATCAGGTCGCTGGCCCGGGGCGCTATCATGTGCACCGCCAGCAGCTTGCTGCTTTCTTTTTCCGCCAGAATTTTTACAAAACCCCGGTCCGTGCCGTCTATCAGACAGCGGGCATTGCCCAAGGTTTCGGCCCGGCCTGCTTTGTAGGCAATGCCGGCCGCCTTAAGTTCCGCTTCCGTCGGGCCGATGGCGGCGATTTCTGGCTCCGTATAAATAGCCGAGGGGACATGATGCGGGTCGACGGGGCAGTCCGATCCCGCCAGATGATAGGCAATCCACTGGCCCTCGGCTTCCGCTTCATGCGCCAGCTGGGCGCCGCCGATGAGGTCGCCCGCCGCATAGACGCCGGGAAGGGAAGTTTGGTACTGCGCATCCACTTCAATGAAAGGCCCGTTTTTCTCAGGCGACAGACCCGGAGCAAAAAGCCCGTCGTAATAGGGGACGCGCCCCGTCGAGAGCAGGACGCCTTCGGCTTCGGCTGTGCGTTCTTTCTTTTTGCTCTGATAGCGGACCAGCATCCGGCCCTCATCGTTTTTC
>CALLQJ010000245.1 GCA_938014865.1 uncultured Fastidiosipila sp. | reverse complement strand
ACGAGATTAAGCGTTGTGACTGGAGTTCAGACGTGTGCTCTTCCGATCTCCGCGCTCGCGCTCAATATCCATATTGTCCAAAACCTGTGACTGCATCTCGCGCTGGGTCAGCACGCCGGTGTGCTCGATCAGGCGATCGGCCAGCGTGGATTTTCCGTGGTCAACGTGCGCAATGATACTGAAATTTCGTATATAGTTTTGTCTGTTAGAGGACAAAGTCCACCTCCGAAATGAGATTTAATCTGATCACCTCATTCTAGCAAAAGAATGCGGCGGGATTATAAACGCGGCTTTACTCGGGAACACCGAAACGCGAAAAAGGATAGATCCGGACGAGCACATGCCCGTTCAAGGCGCTGCCCGGCACGGGGCCGTAGAGCCTGGAATCCGCACTGGACATGCGGTTATCGCCCAAGACAAAGACATGATTTTCCGGAATCTTTAAAGGGCCCGACCAGCCGGCCGGCGCCTCCGTCAAGACATCCTCAGGCAGATAAGGCTCGGAGAGAATCTCGCCGTCAATCAGGACCTTGCCGTCCTGAAAGTCAATGCTTTCGCCGGGCAGGCCGACAATACGCTTGACATAGAGCTGATCTTCCTGCCGGGTCTCAAGCTTGGACGCATCCACGGTAATGATGCTGCCGCGGTCGGGCAGGCCGAAATGGACCGTAACCTTTTCGACCAGGAGCTGGTCCTTGTCAAAAAGCGTCGGGACCATCGAACTGCCTTCTACTTCGCTTCTTTGGATAACAAAGTGGTTTAAAGACAGCCCGATAATCGCCGCAATCAGGATATATTTGAGCCAGTCCAGGATTTCCAGCAGAACATAATGTTTGTCTTCGGTCACATAGACATCTTCCGCAGCCGGGAGCGGATGCTCGGGGATCTCTTCTTTTTCTCCGCGCGAGGAAAGATAGGCCTCGGGCCCGCCGCCTTCTTCCGGCGGCTCGAGCCGCAGCGAGGGCATCTCTTCCCCGGGACGGAGCGCTGAGGGCGGAATAT
>CALLQJ010000244.1 GCA_938014865.1 uncultured Fastidiosipila sp. | reverse complement strand
CCGTCGCCGATGACGGCGCGCCAGCCGCCCGTTCCGAATCTGACATTCATTTTTTCTTTGCCTCCTTTTGCATCAAAGAGCCTGCGAAGCTCCTTCGATCCCTTGATCCCCTTTAAGAGAACTTATAGTTTAGCACGTCTCCGTTAACTCTGTGCGCAAAAAAGCCTGCCCTTTTGCGGACAGGCTTTTTCATCAAGCAGACTTTTGTGAAGCACTTCGCTTTAGGCCTGCAGCTGCTCCATTTCATCAATAAGGGAGCTGAAGACATCCAGAGCGGACGCCACGGTTTCTTTCTTCGTCATGTCGACGCCGGCCAGCTTCAGAAGATCGATCGGATCCTGTGAAGAACCGGAACTTAAGAATTTCAGATAATTCTTGACTGCGGGCTCGCCTTCTTCAAGAATGCGGCGGCTCAGGGCGACAGCGGCGGAATAGCCGGTGGCGTACTGATAAACGTAGAAAGGACGGTAGAAGTGCGGGATACGCGCCCACTCCAAGGCGATGGTGTCGTCGACGACCATGTCGTCACCGAAGTAGGCCGCGTTGAGCTCCTTGTAAATGCCGTTTAAAACAGGCGCCGTCAAGGACTCTCCGGCCTCGGCTTTCGCGTGCGCAATCTTCTCAAACTCGGCAAACATCGTCTGACGGAAAAGCGTCGATTTGAAGCCTTCCAGATACTGGTTGATCAGGACTTTACGCATGGTCTTATCCGTCGTTTTGTCCAGAAGATAATGCAAAAGCAAGGCTTCGTTGCAGGTCGACGCGACCTCCGCCACGAAAATCTTGTAGCTGCCGGTCTCATACGGCTGATGCGTCTTGGTGAAATACGAATGCATCGAGTGGCCCATTTCATGGATGAGGGTGAAAATGTCATCGAGGCGGCCGTTGAAATTCAAAAGCATGTAAGGATACGAATCATAGCTGCCGGAGGAATAGGCGCCGGAGCGCTTGCCCTTATTCGGGTAGATGTCCATCCAGCGGTTTTCAAAGGCACTTTCCACAACTTTTGTATACTCTTCGCCCAAAGGCTTGAGTGCTTCTAAAACGATGCTTTTCGCTTCGTCAAAGCTGTAGCGTTTATCCATATCCTGAACCAGAGGCACATAGACATCGTAAAAATGCATCTCATCCAATCCGAGCATTTTCTTGCGCAGCTTCACGTAGCGGTGCATCTCCGGAAGATAGTCATGGACGGTCTCCAGAAGATTATCATAAAGGCTTTCCGGGACAGCGGAATCGAAAAGGTACATGGCGCGGTTCGAGCTGTAATGCCGGGCCCGGCTCATAAAAAGGGAAGCCTTGATATTGGACTGATAAAGCGAGGCGATGGTATTTTCATGGCCGCGCCAGACCGAGTAGAACTGTTCATAGACTTTGCGGCGCAGCTCCCGGTCCGGATTCTGCTGCAGCATCACAAAATTAGACTGATTGATCTCAACTTTTTCGCCCTTGTGTTCGACATAGCCGAAGTCCAGGTCCGCATCGCTCAAAAGATTATACGCTTCGCCGGGTGCGGCCGTGAGTTCGGCAGCCCGGGCCAGCAGCACTTCCTGCTCGGGCGGCAGCGTGTGCTCGGCGCGGCGCAGGATGAGTTCAATGCGGCGGCTGAATTTCTGCAAGGGTTCATAGTCTTTCAGCCAGGTATTCAGGGTCTCGGCGCCCAGGGCCAGCATTTCCGGCTCCAGGAAACTTATGGCTGCACTGAAATCCACCAAAAAGGAATAGACGCGCATGGACATGTCCTGATAATGCGCATCGGCGGTATTTTCATCGGATCTCTGCGAGGCATAGACAAAAAGATTCTCCAGCCGCCGGCTGATGGAAGAGACGGTTTCCAGCGCCTCGGTCAACAGCTCCGGGCCCTCGCCCAGTCTGCCCTGATAGGCTGCCATTTTGTCCTTTTCCGGACGCAGGCTCTTCAGTTCTTCTTCCCAGGCCGCATCGCTTTTGTACATGCGTTCCAGATCCCAGGTATTTTCGGTCTTCTGTTCTTCTCTGCTTATAAGTTCTGCCATTAAAAACTCCTTGTCTTTCCCCTTGAAGCAGGGAAAGTTTTATTCTTTAACTATCTATTTTAACACGTTCAGCCCGTATGCTCTCCGCGGCTGAAAATTCCCGCCGCTCAGGCACCGTTCTGGCTCGACTGCGCTTGGTACATGCGCCAATACGTTCCCTCGGCCTTAATCAAGTCTTCGTGGCTGCCGTGCTCGATGATGCGGCCGTGATCCAGGACCACGATCTGATCCGCATGCCGGATCGTAGAGAGCCTGTGGGCAATCATGAAGGTGGTCCGTCCTTCTTTGAGGCGGGTAATGCCCTTCTGGATGGCCGCTTCCGTCTCCGAATCAATGCTGGCGGTCGCCTCATCCAATACCAGAATACAAGGATCTTTGGCCAGGGCCCTCGCAAAGGACAAAAGCTGGCGTTCCCCCGAAGAAAACTCCCCGCCCTTTTCACTCACCGGGGTATCCAGGCCGTCCGGAAGATGCGAAAAAAGCACTTCCCCGCCGACTTCAAAGAGCGCATCCAGGGCCCGTTCCCGGTCGATGCCCTCCTGCTTCAGGCTGATGTTTTCCAGGACCGTTCCGGTAAAAAGATAAGGTTCCTGCTGAACAATGGCCATCGATTCTCTGGCCCGGCGCTTATTAAGCGACGACAAGGGCCGGCCGTCCAGATAAATTTCGCCCTGCTGCGCATCGTAAAAGCCCAAAAGCAGATTCATGATCGTGCTTTTGCCCGAGCCGGTGGCCCCGACAAAAGCAATAGTTTCGCCGGCTTTAACGGAAAAGGAAACATCTTTTAAAACGTCTTCATCTTTGTAAGCAAAGGTAACGTGCTCAAAACGCACCGAGCCTTTAAGTTTGGGCAGCAGCTCGCCGTCCTGCCGGTCCGTCTCTTCTTCCAAAAGCTCAAAGACATGATCGGCCGCACTCAAGGCTCGCTCCAATTCCCCGATACGGTTCATGGCGTTATTGATCCGGTTAAAGAATTTATTCATGTAGTCAATAAAGATATAGAGATTGCCGAGCGGCACCATATAGGCGCCGCTGAGACTGCCGTAACCGAAGTAAATCAGTACGGCACCCGCCATGACATACTGCAGGGTACTCGTCGCATTAAAGGAACTGTAAGAATAAAGCTTGGTCAATTTGATATCGGCATCGTAAACGCTGCGGTTCACCTCAGAAAACTCTTTATAAATAAGCGCTTCCTGCCCCAGGGCGCGGATCACTTCCATGCCCTGAATATTCTCGTTCAGATTGCCGTTGAGTTCACTTAAATTCCTGCGGTATTCGCGATTGTAGCGCGAGGATTTCCGGCGAAAATCCCAGATGATTAAAATCAGGACAGGAATCACCGTCAGGCTGATAAACAAGAGGCGGATATCCAGAATCGCCAGAGAAACAAAGATCCCCAGGACATAGGCAGCCGCCGTAATCAGTTCCGACAAGACCACCACAAACAAGGTTCTGACCGCCGTGGTATCGTTCGTCACCCGGGAGACCACCGTCCCGGCCGGCAGGGAATCGAAATAGCTGATCGGCAGCTTCTGCACATGATCAAAGACATCGATCTGCATATACTGCGCAATGCGGTTGGCCGCCGACTGCAGATTCAAGGCCGCCCGCAGCCGGGTCGTACCGGCCAGCACGATGCAGATCAGATAGGCCGCCAGAAGCAAAAAGACCAAAGGCCAATCCTTAGGTCCGAGCCCCGTTTTGATTTCATGGTCCACCACATAGGCCACGATAAAGGGCCCCAAAAGATCAAAAACCACCGCCAGCGCCGTTAAGAAAAGCCCGGTCAGCAGCGGTTTTTTTGCCTGTACGGCATAATTAAAAAGTCTTTTATTGCGCCGCTTTTTTTCTTCTTTCGTCAGCACGCGTTTTTCCGAAACTGCTTCCGCCATCAGACATAGCCTCCTCTCTGCTCGCGCTCCAGCTGCTGGCGCAGGAACTGCTCGCGATACCAGCCGCCCGCCGCCATCAGTTCTTCATGCGTCCCCTGCTGCTCAATCCTGCCTTCTTCGAGCACAATAATTAAGTCCGCCTCCATGACACAGGACAAGCGGTGCGCCGAGATCAGGGTGGTCTTGCCTTTGCGGTTTTCCCGAAGCCTTTGCAAAATCGCTTCTTCGGTCGTCGCATCCACCGCACTCAAGCTGTCATCCAATATCAAAATCTCCGGATCCCGCATCAGGGCACGGGCAATGGAGATGCGCTGTTTTTGCCCGCCCGAAAGCGCGATCCCTTTTTCACCGGCTTGGGTATCGAGCCCGTGGTCGAGCTGCGCGAGATCCTTCGTAAAATCCGCAATCTCAATGGCCCGGCGCAGCCTCGCCTCCTCGTCTTTTGCGGACTTGCTGCCTAAGAGGATATTCTCCCGGATCGAACGCGAAAAAAGGAAGACCTGCTGCGGCGAATAGCCGATGGCATTCCGCAGCGAGTCACGATTGTAAACCTGAATCGGCCGGCCCGCCAGTTTAAGATGAGCCCCCGTTAAAGGATAAAAAGCCAGGAGCTGTTTCAGCAAAGTAGTCTTCCCCGATCCGACCCGGCCTACCACGCCGAGCGTCTGCCCTTCCTTAAGCGTAAAGCTGATGTCTTCCAGGGCTTTTTCTTTTGTGCCGGGGTAGGAAAAGTCAAAATGCTTAAATTCAATATCGCCTCCGCCGCGGTAAAGCGGGGCATCTTCGGCTTCGGTAATTTCTTCTTTATAGTCGTAGATTTCCTGAATGCGGTCCATGGACGCCTGCCCCTGCTGCGAGACATTGATCACGTCGCCCATAGCCAGCACCGGCCAGATCATCATGTTTAAATAAAAGATAAAAGAGACCATTTGCCCGGGGCTCAGACGGCCGTTGCTGACCACATAAGTCCCCAGACTCAGCGCAATCAGATAGGACAAGGCCGGCATCACTTTTCCGATGAAGGGAAAGAAGACATTGATCTTCACCGTCTCCATGCGTTTTTGATACAAGTTTTCCGAGGATTTTATAAAATCCTCCCGCCGGATGTCCTCAATGGCGTAGGCCCGGATTGCCCGGATGCCCGCAACATTATCCAAGACCTCTTCATTCATCGCATCAAAGGCTTCCTGCTGCGCGTCGTACTTCGGATACACGCGGCGGCCTAATTCTTTGGAGGCCAGAAACATGACCGGCAAAGGGAGCAGGCAGGCCAGGGTCAAAAGCCAGGAAACCTGTATGCCCATAATCAAAACCAGCGAAAGCGGCGCCAGCGTGGAATCAAAGAAGACCATCGCGCCGTAACCGGCAAATTCTTCTAAGGCATAAACGTCGTTGGTCGCCTTGCCGAGCAGAGAACCCGTGGAATGCCGGCTGTAAAAAATCGGCGTCTGGCGCAGGAATTTCCGCATCAGGCGCTGCCGGGTCACGAGGCTGATCGAGGCGGAAGCTTTGTATATATAAAAACCCCAGACATAATCGACAAAATAGATGACGACGATAACAAAAAAGAGCAGGATGATCCAGCGCCGGAAGCTCTCCGCCGTCTGGGCACCGGAGGTCAATGTATCCGCCAGGTAGCCCACCAGCCAGGGCGGCACTAAGGTTAAAACGTAACTTACGGCAATGGCTAAAAGCGAGAGCAGATACTCTCGTTTATAGTAATCAAAAAACCAGCCGAAGCTGCGATAGAGCCTTTTAAACACAAATGCCTCCTGCCGGGGTCCTGCCCCTCCGCTTTATAATGTGATTGTTTATTATAGCCGAGATACGCCCTGTGACAAAAGCAAATCTGCGCTTTTCCCGCCGTTTCTTGCAGAAGATCTTTTTTATCTCTGCTTTCACCGCCGCAAATAAGAAAAGCCGCCCCTGAAGGCAGCTTCCCCTTTCGGCTTCGTCCGCAAAGATCAGGAAAGATTTTCGTCAAAACGCCGGATCATCTCATCCTGCACCTCACCGTAGCGGCCCGCCATGAAAATATCGAAGTATTTCTCCCGGAAAGCCTGCCAGGACGCAACTTCGTCACCGGCCAGAATCGGATAAAAATACACGCCGTTCGTTTCCGCCGCCTGCAGATCGCCGGGGGCATCGCCGACTTTCAAGACTTTGTCTTTTTCATAGCCGTGTTCTAAAAGATAGGAAATACTCTCTGCTTTTGTCCCCACATCCTGTGCGCACATCACATCGACATAGTCCATCAGGCCGCAGCGGGTCCACTCTTCTTCGACCGCTTCCGGATTAGCGGAAGAGACAATGGCAATGTCCGCCTTCCCGTGTACTTTCTGCAAGGCTTCGAGGACGCCTTCAAAGGGTCTGTTTTCTTCCTCGGGAATTTCCGAAACCGCCCGGTTGACGTTATAAGACCACTGCAGCACCTTTTCCAGCATAGGAGAAGGCGCAGCGTCCAGACGTGCCTCTAAGGCCGCATTAGACAGGCCTTCCCCGTTTTCAATCCATTCTCTCAGGTCTTCCAGCTCGGGGATATGCCGCTTGCTTTCATTGACATACTGCAAAAGCGAAAAGGCCCCTAAGAAGCGATTCATGCCGCGGGTGCGGGAGAAAAGGTTTTCTTCATTCCAGCGCTCAAGCAGCTCGTCTTCCCATTCTTCCAGATCGAACGCCTTGATCAATTCCGGGCCGAACGCACGGAAATGCTTAATGTTCATCGTGTCCATGGCGCAGCCGTCCGAATCAATGCAGACCAAATAATCATGTTTTCTCTCGAAATTCTCTAACATTTCAAACCCTCCGACATTCCTTATTGTAAAAATTATACAGGATACTTCCTTATTTTGTCCCTCTTAATTCCGCAATGAAAGTAAAGATTTCCCCCCGATCGTCTTCCCCGCCCTTTTTTCCCGCCGGAAAAGACGTACAATAAAAGAAATACCCGACTTTAAAGGAATAAAAGGACAGACCCATGATTCAGGAATTATATTTTTACCATGCGCCCGCTTTTCAGCCCCGGCGAAACCAGGCCCTGGAAGCGTATTTTACCGAGCGTGTGAAGGCCGGGCAGCTTGTTTTTTACCTCTGGCAAAATGAGAAAACCGTTTTTATCGGCCGCAACCAATCCGCCTTTGCCGAATGCGATGTAAAAGCCCTCGAAGCCGACGGCGGCTTTCTGGCCCGGCGCCTGAGCGGCGGCGGTGCGGTCTACCACGACAAAGAAAATCTGAACTTTACCTTCGCCTTGCAGAAAGCCGATTACGACAGCCGCAAACAGACCGAGGTCATCCTCGAAGCCGTCCGTTCTTTAGGCCTCGATGCCCGCCGCAGCGGCCGGAATGACCTGACCATTGACGGCAGGAAATTTTCCGGACATTCCTATTACAAACGAAAAGAACAGTGTTTTCATAACGGCACCCTGCTGCTTGATACGGACCTTGGCGCCATGCAGCGTTATCTCAAAGTCCCCGCCGAAAAACTCAAGTCCCATAAAGTCCGCTCCGTCCCCTCCCGCGTGGTAAATCTTCGGGAACTCCTGCCGGGTCTGCAAATTTCACAGCTTGTCACGGCCTTGCGGGAAGCCGCGGAAAAGGTCTACGGGCTCCCGGCACGCACGATCACGGAGGACGCACTGGACGAGGACGGCATAAAGACTTATTTTGAGCGCTTTTCCTCCCCGGACTGGCTTTACGGGGAAGAAACAGGCGGGGCGTACAGCCTCGGCCGGCGTTTTCCCTGGGGGCAGTTTCACCTGCGCTTTGATATCGAAGACGGAAGGCTCTCCGGGGTAAAGATCTTCTCCGACGGTCTCGAAGCCGCCTGGCTGCGCCGTCTGGCCGCCTCATGGGAAGGCCTTCCCGCCGAGCGCAGCGCGCTGATCCGGGCCCTTGAAGCTGTGGCGGAAGAAAGCGAAAGCGAAAGTGATCTCAAGGCCATAAAAGACGACATCAAGACTTTCGTGAAAGAACAAAAGCCTTTCAATTAAGACCTTGCCGCAGAAACAAAAGCCCTGCGACAAAAGCCTTAAACGCAGAGGGCCGGGGCCGGAAGAGACGGCCGCTCAGCCTTCCTGACTTTCGCGAAGCGCCCGCCTGATCCTGTTCAGCGTCCGGTAAACCTCGCCAAGCCGGCCGAAACGCTCTTTCAGGCTGCCGCCCCCCGCCATCGGCAGAATCTGCAGCGGAAGGTTCAGCTTGGAGTTGAAAATCAAAAGGCCGAACGCCCTTTTCCACTCGGGCCAAAGCCCTTTTTCCGCAATAAAGTCCGCCAGACTCTGCACCACGGCCAGATAATCGTGAATATTTTTTTCCGTGAAATGCCCGACAATGCTTTCGCCCCGGGAAACGTAATGATACAAGGGCTCAGGGCAGGCCGCCACTTTATCCGTCCGGTAAAAGAGCGGGCTCGCCACGGCCAGATCCTCATAGTACAAGGCCGGAAAGCGGATTCCCCCCTCTTTAAATAAGCTGCTCTTGTAAATTTTATTCCAGACATAAGTCGGAAGCGTCAGCATGTTTAAAGATTCCCGGGCGGCCCGGTCCCCGCTGAGCGTCCTCCTGCGCATAAAAGGAAAGGGAAATCTGCGGCCGTTTTCTTTTTCCAGATAAAAACTTGAGACCCCCACATCGGCCGCTTCCTCAAGCGCCGTCTTGAGAAGAACGGAAACATAATCCGGCTCAACATAGTCGTCCGAATCAATAAAACAAAGCCACTCTCCCCGGGCGGCCTCAATCCCCGTATTGCGGGCCGGCCCCAGGCCCTGATTCTCTTTTTCAATGCAGATAAAAAGTCCGGGATAGCGCCTCCGGTACTCCTCCATAATCTCGCCGCAGCGATCGGGCGAACCGTCGTTTACCAGGATCACCTCAAGCGGACGGTAGTCCTGCGCAATGACGGAATCCAGGCAGCGCGGCAGGAGCTTTTCCACCTTATACACCGGGATGATAAGGGAGACAAGCGGACGCAGCGTATTTTCTGAAAAACCGGCATGATGCTTAACCATTGTGTCTCAGTTTACCATTGAAAAAAGATCTGCGGGCTTTTCTTTTCGGCCCGCTTTCAGGCCGTCGTCTGCCCCTGCCGTCCTCCTTCCGGCCGGGGGGGATGTAACAAGAGCTCAGGCCGATAAAGCCGCTATGGCCTAAAATAAAGGTATCTGACGAAAGGCAGGAATGATATATGCAGAATAATACGACAAGAGCCCGTGCGGACATCGGCGTACTCGGTATGGCCGTCATGGGAAAAAATTTAGCCTTGAACATGGCCGACGAAGGCTTTCGCGTAAGTATCTATA
>CALLQJ010000243.1 GCA_938014865.1 uncultured Fastidiosipila sp. | reverse complement strand
TATCGTAAAGCCGCTGCTTCTCTTCCCGGCTCATCGGGCGCACACCCTGCTGCGCATAAGGCTTCGAAGCGCCGTAAGGATCTTGTCCTTCGTACGGATCCGGCTGCGATCTGTGTGCGTCCGGCATATAGGGCCTGTGTTCGGGCGGGGCCTGCGGCCTGCTGTAGCGGCCGGACATCGGCTTTTTATCCGCTGTTCTCATCTCCTCTTCCTGCATTTCCTGCGTCTTCCTCCTGGCTCTGCGCTGCAAAGCTTCCGACCTTGCCTTGTTGTAATAGGCCAATTCTTCCGCCGTCAGCTCTCCTCGTTTTTTAGGAGGCGCTGCGGGGCCGTCCTCTTCCTGTGCATAGTCGGAAAACACTCTTACCGGCTTCACCGCCGAAGGCGTTTCTGCTTCCCCTTGCACTTTCTCTTCCCGCTCCGGCGCTTCGTCTTTAAGCGGACGGTAAACGGTCGTTTCCTCCGGCGGAATCAGCCTGCGAGTCATATCGGGTGCCGCTTCCCGTACGGACTGCTGCGGATTATAAAGCAAAAGGTCCTCCCCTTCGATCGGTTCTTCTGATGCCTCAGCTGTATTTTTTCTTCCCTCAGCCTCCGAAGGATCTGCACAAGCAATCACCCGCAGGAGGATGACGGTCATATTATCCGCGCTGCCGCTTGCCACAGCGAGATTTACCAGGCTCTTGACCTTATCGTGTACGGACTGTCCGTCATTTAAAACTTCCCGGATCATTTCCCGGCTCAGCACGCCGCTGATGCCGTCGCTGCACATCAGCAGAAGATCGCCCTCCCCCAGACGGATGTCCGGCACCAGAAAATAATTCAAGTCTTCATCGGGAGACGATTTTCCCAGATAATTAACCAGAGAATTTTTAAACGGATGCTTTCTGGCCTCTTCATTGGTCAGATAGCCTAAAGAGCGGAGCCTCGCCGCATGACTGTCATCGCGGGAGATCTGTTTCATCAGTCCGTCACGCAGATGATAGACGGCCGTATCGCCCATATTCACCAGCACGGCTTCCGCATCGCGCAGCAGCAGAAGGGAAATCGTCGCGCCCATCGCTTCATCTTCGGACTGCATCCTTTGATTGCGTTCCCATATATAGTCATTGCAGCCGCGCAGATAGCTGTCTAATTTGCGAATATCATAGTCTTTGCTGCCGCCTTTAAGCGCCCGGTCCAGATTCGCAAGATCACTGACGGCAATCCGCGAGGCCAGCTCGCCCCGGGCCATGCCGCCCATGCCGTCCGATACGGCATAAAGCTGTACGTCATCGCTGCTGTTAAAGTCACGTTCTAAAGTACCGGCAAGTTCATAGGCCTTGCGGAATTCACCTTGCCAGTACAGATTATCTTCATTTTGTTCTCTGACCTGTCCGGTATCCGAATAGACAGATCCGACTATTTTAAGCATCGCTCATCACTCTCCCGAAGGATCGCCCCATATAAAATTATGCAGATCCGGTACTTGCGTCTCAGGATCAAAAATCATATTCCAATTGCTCTCATTGGTATAGAACATTCCTTCCTGCGGAACATAATACTGATAAATCGTATCCAAAAATCCCGCCGCCGACACACCGGTAGAGACCAGATCGCTTTTGGTAATGTTCGTTTCCAGTTCTCCCAGCACTTCCACGGCAAAAGACGCCTGCTGCAGTTTATTGCGCTCGGAAAATTCTTTCAAAATGGTTTCCATCAGCTGCCGCTGTCTGGACGTTCTTCCGAAATCGGAATCGATGTAGCGCACCCTGGCCCAGGAAATGGCTTGTACTCCGTTGAGTTTCTGGGGGCCGGGAGCCGTAAGATAAAAGTCTTTCGGATTGTTGTCGGTGAGAAAGGCCATATCCGTGATGACCTCATTGGTTGCCTCTATTTCCCGTTCCTGAATGTCCATGGTGACGCCGCCTAAAGCATCCACAAAAGCCATGGCGCTCCAGAAGTCAAACATGACAAACTTGCTGATATCCAGATCAAAATTGGAGTTCACCGTATTGATCAGCATCCCGACGCCGCCGTAGACATAAGAAGCGTTAATCTTGCTGCGCTCGCCGTTTACATCATTCAGTCCGATTTCCGTATCTCTCAGAATGGAAGTCAGCTTGATCTGCTTATGATTTTTATCCACCGTCACCACAATAATGCTGTCGGCGCGCGTCGCCTCCCCGGGCTCGCGTGAGTCCACGCCGAAGACCAGATAATTTTCTACATTCGGATCCTTCTTCTCACGCACGAGAATCGGATAGTCCGGGTCCACATCTACATCGATTTTTCCGAGTTTATCCTGCCCCTCCTGCTGAGCGGCAATATAGTCCTCAATCCCCTCGGTGCTGTTCGTTTGAACGGCTTTGATTTCCACATAATCCATACTGTCCAGCGCCTGCCAGAAAAAAAGCCCCGCCCCGATCAAAAGGCCTAATAAAGCTGTAAAAAAACGACCGAAGAAAAAGCCGGCGCCCCGTCTTTTTCCTCCTCGTGAATACCTCGACATAAAACTGCCCCTTTATCACAAAAGATATTCAAATTATAGTGACATTGACAGGGGACGTCCAGTCTTTCCCCTATGAAGCACGGGGTTTAAATGCTAAAATATGCGCGTGAGGTATGCGTATGACAAAAATAAAACATAACAGTCTGAGTGATCTTCCCGTCGGCAGCAGAATCTATTTCGTCGGCATTGCCGGCATCAGCATGTGCGGCCTGGCGGAAATTTCTGTTCATCTCAAATATCTTGTAGGCGGATCCGATCCGCGCTCATCCGTACAGGTCCTGAACCTGCGTGATATGGGCGTCAAAGTCAATCACCGGCAGATCGCCGAAAACATTGATGCATTTCAGCCGGAGCTGGTCATTTATTCTTCAGCAATCCCCGCAGATAATCCCGAACTTAAAAGAGCCCGGGAATGCGGCATTCAAACCATCAGCCGGGCCGAATATCTCGGCTGGATCACCCGTGCCTATAAATCGGTCATCAATATTGCCGGCACCCACGGGAAAACGACGACAACCGCCATGTGCTCCATGATTCTGATTGAATCGGGCGCCAATCCTACCGTGCATCTGGGAGCAGATCTTGACGAATTCAATGAAAGTACGGTCCATCTGGGCAGCAGCAATAATCTTTTGGTCTCCGAGGCCTGCGAGTATAAAAACAGCCTCTTGAATTTCTATTCGACAACAGCCGCTGTTTTAAATATCGATGAAGATCACATGGATTTTTTCACGGACATTGATGACATCATTAATACCTTCGTGCGCTTCGCCGCTGATCTGCCGGAAGAAGGCAATTTAGTCATTCCCTCCTCCGGTCCTCATATCGGCGTCTTTACCGATCGTCTGCGCAAGACGCGGCTGGCCGAAGGCCATAAAATGCCGAATATCGTTACCTTCGGACCTTTCGATGAAGAAAGTGCCCTGCAGCCGACCTTCTATTACAAAGATCTCAGCTACGAAGAAGGCTTGTCGCGCTTTGCGGTTTATTTTCAAAACGAATTATACCGTTACATAAAATTAGCCGTTCCCGGAGAACACAATGTCAGAAACTGCCTGGCCGCCATTGCCTGCGCCCATTACAACGGGAGCACCCCGGAAGCGGCGGCGCGCGTTCTGGCCGAGTTCAAAGGAGCCGGCGGCCGTTTTACGCAGGTCGGAACTTATAAGGGCGCCAAAGTGATTGCCGATTACGCGCACCATCCGACGGAAATTGCCGCCACCCTGGCCGCCGCGGAAAACATGCCGCACGGCAAAATTATTCCGGTCTGTCAGATTTTAAATTACACCCGGGCACGCGACCTTTATGAACATTTTATCGATGTCTTTTCCGATTATGAGGACGTAATATTTTACAAAATATATTCCACCCGGGAAAAAGACAATCTGGGCATGAGCGCCGAACGTTTTGTCGACGATATAAAATCCAGAGGACGCATGGCCCATGCCGCCAATACGCCGGAAGAGCTGCTCGAGCTCTTAGCCCCGCGTGCGGAAGAAGGCGATATCATCCTCTTCCTGGGTCCGGAAGAAATCCGGGAAATCTCCCATAAAGTCTGCAAGAGCAAAGACGGCGTTTATATGCATCCTTAATTTCCGGGGCTCATGCCACACCGGGGCTCATGCAGCAGCAAACGCCTTGGACGCTAAGGCTCTGATGCAGCAGACAAGAAAAAATATCAAAACCCCAAGAAAAAATCCGCTGTTCCCGAAGAGCAGCGGATTTCTTTTTGTTTTTTAAGCGAGATGTTTTAGCAAGATGCCTTAAGCGGAAATTTATTTCTTATCCTTTTTATTTTTCTTTTCTTCGTCTTTCAGTCTGGACGAAATCGGGCGGAACTGTTCCGGCAGAACATCTTCTGCCTCTTCTTTTTCAGCCTTTTTTGCCCGTCTCCTCCCGTGCGCTGTTTTCCTCTCCGCAGTTTTATCGTCTTTTGCTTTGCCGGACTGCTCATCAACAGCATCTTCTTCAGACGTTATTACAGCTGCATCGTCCTGATTATTTTCTTTCTTCCCGCTGCCGGAATCTTTCTTCCGGAAACCGAAGATCTCATTGCGGCCTTCATTTTCCGCATCATCTGCACGCTGTTCCGCTGTCGTATAGGAAAGATAAATGCGTTCAAATTCATCGCCTTCTATCTTCTCTTCATCCAGGAGAGCCTGCGCGAGCGCATTCAGCGCCTCCCGCTTTTCCCGGAGAATCTGCAGAGCGTGATTATAGGCATCATCAATGATCTTAGCGACTTCCGAATCAATACGTTCGGCCACTTCTTCCGAATAATTCTTGATATGGCCGTAGTCGCGCCCGAGGAAGACTTCATCCGAACCGGAGTTGAAGACCATATTTTTAAGCTCTTCGCTCATGCCGTATTTTGTAATCATTTCACGGGCCAGCTGATTGCTCTGTTCAAGGTCAGAAGATGCGCCCGTAGACACCTCTCCGAAGACAATCTCTTCGGCTGCCCGGCCGCCTAAGGCCATCTCAATTTGGGCAATCATCTGCGCCTTGGTCATGAAGTAAATATCTTCATGCGGTTCGTGGGCCG
>CALLQJ010000242.1 GCA_938014865.1 uncultured Fastidiosipila sp. | reverse complement strand
AGTACGACGGCTGGCTGGCCCGCTGGGGGCTGGCCCGGCTCTGGGACATTCCGGCAGTCTCGGCGAGGTAAAGGTCCCGGCGGAGCATTACTGGGGTGCCCAGAGCCAGAGAAGTCTTGAACATTTTGCCGTCGGCAAGGAAAAAATGCCGATGCCGGTCATCCGGGCACTGGCCCGCATAAAGAAAGCGGCTGCTGCGGTAAACTGCCGGGCGGGCAAGCTTTCGGAAGAAAAGAGCCGTCTTATCGGAAAGGCCTGTGATCAAATCATCGCAGGAGCACTTGATGACGAATTCCCCTTGTCGCTCTGGCAGACAGGAAGCGGGACGCAGAGCAATATGAATGTCAATGAAGTGATTGCCAATTATGTTAATTTGAACAGAGGCGAAAAGCTGCTTCACCCGAATGACGATGTTAATATGGGGCAAAGTTCAAATGATGTCTTCCCCTCAGCCTGCAGTATGGCGTCCCGGGAAATTATTGAGGAGGCGCTGCTCCCTGAAACAAAAGCCCTGGCCGAGGTATTCCGCAGAAAAAGCGAAGATTATAAATCACTGGTCAAAATCGGCCGGACCCATCTTCAGGATGCCACGCCGCTGACGCTCGGTCAGGAGATTTCGGCCTGGGCCGAGATGCTCGAAACGAATTGCCGGCAGATCGAAGAAGCGGCGAAAGGATTCTCTTATCTGGCGATCGGCGGGACGGCTGTCGGCACCGGCGTGAATACCTTTGAAGGCTTCG
Organism: uncultured Fastidiosipila sp.; assembly: GCA_938014865.1. Lineage (GTDB taxonomy): Bacteria > Bacillota > Clostridia > Saccharofermentanales > Fastidiosipilaceae > JAAYZH01. The sequence goes on along the minus strand of CALLQJ010000242.1, from coordinate 2,809 downwards.
GGGAGGCCGTGGCGTCAGAACTGAGTACAGAAACACGCAGATATTATGCGGCGGAAAACCGTTTTTACGCCCTCACGGCCCGGGATGTTCCCGTGTTCTGCCACGGCGCGATGACGGCGCTGGCGGCTAATCTTATGAAAATAGCCAATGACATCCGTTTTTCCGCAATGGGCCCGCGGGCCGGATTAGCGGAGCTGATCCTGCCGGCCAATGAACCCGGCAGTTCCATCATGCCCGGAAAAGTCAACCCGACGCAGTGCGAGCAGCTGACCATGGGAGCCGTCCGGGTGATGGGGAACCAGACGGTGATGGATGTGGCAGCCTCCCAGGGGAATTTTCAGCTCAATGTCTTTGCGCCGCTTTTGATCGGCAGCTTTCTGCAGTCGGCCGAAGTGCTCAGTTCCGGCATGCGGATGTTCCGTTTGTACTGTGCCGAAGGACTGAAAGCCAATGAAGCGAAGATAAAAGAGCATCTCGACAGCAGTCTGATGCTCGTAACGGCATTAAGTCCTCATATCGGCTATATGAAAGCGGCGGAGCTGGCCGGAATTGCCTATGAAGAGGGCTTGAGCATTAAGGAAGCGGTATTAAGAGAAACGGATCTGAGCGAAGAAGAAGCCGATAAGTATCTTGATCCGGCGGCCATGATTCATCCCGAACGACGAGAGCCGGAAGAAAAATAATTGCAATTAAAAGGTGCAGAAGCTTTAACATTCAATGAACGCCTGTACAAAAACTACAAGGCTTTGCCGAAATGCGGTAGAATAGTACAAGTATTTCCTGATAAAAGGAGGAATCATGTTCACTCAAGAAGATGTTTTTATCGAAGTTATCGTTAAACGAAAGAAGACAGCAAAAGATTATCTGATTATAGCAGGGCTTGTTTTAGCCTTTATCGTTTTAATGTTGATCGCCCTGCGTTTCATTACATACACCTTGACCTTCTTGCCGATCATCTTTGCCGGCGGTATCTTCGGTTTATATTATCTGATCACCAATCTCGACCGCGAGTTTGAATATATTTGCACAAACGGGCATCTTGATATTGATATGATCATCCATAAGCGCAGAAGAAAACGTCAGGTGAGTATGCCGGCGAAGGATATGGAGATTTTAGCCCCTGTAACAGATGATGAATATAAAGTGCAGCAAAGAAATCAAAGTCTGAAAGAAATGAATCTTACGACGAATACCGGACCGGACGGTGTCTGGTTTTTCGTCGGCACATATAAAGGACAACGGCTTCTGGTGACCTTTGAACCGACCGAGAAAATTCTGAAGGACTTAAAACGCCACAATCCTTCCAAGGTCAAGTTCAACATGATTCAGGGCTTGTAATAAGTTCTTTTTAATACCATACGGAGGAGCAGAAATGATTGAGATCAAAAATCTCGTCAAGTATTACGGCGAGAACAAAGCAGTGGACGATGTCTCGTTCACGGTAGATGCAGGTGAGGTCCTGGGCTTTTTGGGACCTAACGGAGCCGGCAAAAGCACCACGATGAACATTCTGACCGGTTTTATATCGGCAACATCGGGTACGGTGAAGATCAACGGCTACGATATTCTGGAAGAGCCGGAAAAAGCAAGGTCGCATATCGGCTATCTGCCCGAGCAGCCCCCGCTTTACAAAGATATGACGGTTCTGGAATACCTGCGTTTTGTTGCGGATCTGAAGAATGTACCCAAAAAAGAGCAGATGCCCATGCTGGCCAGAATTATGGCCCTGGTCAAGATTACGGATGTCAGGAAGCGCCTGATCGATAATCTGTCCAAAGGCTACCGCCAGCGTGTAGGCATTGCGCAGGCGCTGGTCGGCGATCCCGAGGTGATCGTCTTAGACGAACCGACGGTAGGTCTGGACCCGAAACAGATCAAAGACATCCGTTCCATGATCCGTTCACTCGGCAAGCAGCACACCGTTATCCTGTCCTCCCATATTCTTTCGGAAGTGGCGGCCACCTGTGACCGGGTCATCATCATTGATGAAGGCCGCATTGTAGCGGGCGGCTCGGCGTCTAATCTCGGCAATGCCATCGACGGCATTTCCCGCGTGGAAGTGATTGTCTCGGGCAATAATGACCGGGCCATGCAGATCCTGCGGGAAATTGACGGCATCAATGCGGTGCACTTTCTGCGCAGTGAAGCGGATTCTACGGTATATCAATATGAGACCGATGAAGATGTCGATGTCAGAGAAGATGTCTTCAAGGCCTTTGCCCGTGAGCGGATGCCTTTGATCGGCATGCGTTCACTCAATCCGACGCTGGAGGATATTTTCCTCAAAGTTACCAGCAGTTCTTATCATATGCCTGAAGGGGGAAGAAGAGCATGAGCCAGATAGGAGCCATTACCAAAAGAGAATTCAACAGTTATTTTAAATCGGCGATGGGCTGGGTGCTTTTCGCGATCTATGCCTTTGTATCCGGTCTTTATTTCTCATCTATGCTGATGGGCAATTACGTCGATGTCTCGCAGATCCTGCAGTTTATGCGCAGTCTGTTTTTTGTTCTGATTCCCATTATGACCATGCGTTCTTTTGCAGAAGATAAAAAGAACGGGACGGAAGTGCTTCTTGCGACATCGCCCGCGACGACCTTCCAGATTGTGATGGGCAAATACTTCGGAACGGTTTTGATGTTTTTATTTGTTTCCTCTATTAATATTCTCTATGTTCTGGTCACCCTGGGCTTTGACGGGACGATAGACATCAAATACCTGGGGACCTTGATTGCGTACCTGCTGACGGCCTTTCCCTATCTGGCCATCGGTATCTTTGCCTCGTCGCTTACGGAGAATCAGATTATCG
>CALLQJ010000241.1 GCA_938014865.1 uncultured Fastidiosipila sp. | reverse complement strand
CGCCGCGTTCCAGGACGATCGGGCGATAGCCTTCCTGCGCTAAGTAATAAGCCGCAAAAAGCCCGGCGGGACCGAAGCCTGCAATGACGGGCCGTCCCGAAGCCTCCGCTCTTCCGGAAGCCTGCGGAATGAAGACGGGCTTTTCTTCCCAAATCTTGAGATTCTTTTTCCGGGCCAAGGCTTTTTCTTTGGCGGGATCGTGCAAATCTGCGATCACGGCATAATTAAAGACAAGCTGATGCCGGCCCCCGCGCCGCCTGGCGTCGAGCGATTCTCGTTCGATCCGGTAATCAAACTGCGACGTTCCGAGTATTTCAGAAATCCTGCCTTCCAGGACCTCGCGGCCTTCATCCGGCGATAATTTAATATTATTAATTCTGATCATTCTGTCTTGTCACCGCCATTTTCTCTAATCGGCCTCTGCAAAAGGATAAACCTGCAGGAAGAAACGCTGATTCTGCATCAGGTAAATCCATTCGGCCGAATAATCCGCTTCTGAGCGGTTAAAGGCTTCCAGGACAAGCTGCCCTAAATCGTCGCTTGTCAGATCTCCCCGGTCAAAAGGAGCTTCGAGGCGGATGCCCGTAATCTCCCCTTCGGCAGGGCGGTGCCCGGCAAAATAGAGACGGATCATCTCCCTAAGCGCTTCTTCCGTGGCAGCCTCCGGCCAGACTCCGCTTAAATCTTCTTCCGCAGAAGGAATAGCGAAACTGTAGACCTCATGATGGTCCATCTTCTCTTCGGCACGCATGAAATACACATGTTCCGCTAAGGTCAGGGGATCGTGCACTTCTGAATCCGATTTGTAAGAGCCGTCATCCCAGGTAATGTCGACATGGTACCACTTATCGCCGTAACGGGAGAGGTTCCAGTTATGCAGCCCTGCGGCGTCTTCGGCATCCGTAAAGCCGTAGCAGCTGATGGTATCTCCGCCGAGACGATTGCTGAGCATCTGGTAGGCAAGTGAATAGCCGACGCACATGGTTTCGTGCTTCATCACGGCACTGTAGGCATTATTCGTATCGAAATCCGCCTCGGGACTGTAATAGCAGTGCCGGATAATCTTGTCGTGTGCGGCTATGTAGCGGCCCAGCATCGTCTCTTCTTCGGCGGCAATTTCCTCGGCCATGGCTCAAACGGCTGCATTCAGCTCCTCCCAAGCCGCCGCTCTGGCCTCGGGGCTCTCCATGCCGGGAAGGTATTCCAGCTGCAGAACATAGGAGGGAAAGGAGTAGCTGCCGTCATCGTATTCATAATATTCGTAGGTATAGATAAAGCCTGCCTTGTAAAAGAAAAAGCGCGGATCGGTGTCTTTCACGGAGTAAAAGACCGACGCGACCAGGTCAATCGGATCTTCCGGGAAATAAAGCGCTGCAATCGCAGGGCCGATGTCAATCTTTGTTTCGGCATTGCAGAGCGCCTGATAAATTATCTCCGCCATCTGCAGGCGGACGGGATCTTGGTCGGCCCGCCAGAACTCATGGCGTCCTGTGTCTTCTACGAACGAAAGGCGGGGCACCTCGTAAAGGATGCCGCTTTGAGGGTCGAAGGCTTCCTCTTCCGGCTGCTTGACGCGGGGATTGCCGGAAGAAAGTTCGCTTTCCGGAGGCTGTCCGGAAGAGATTTCCGTTTCAGATCTATCCTGATCCGGCATTTTTTCTTCTGAATGTTCCGGAATTGCTTCACTTGCTTCGGACGGCGGCAGCGTCGTTTCGCTCGTGCGTTCGTAAGAAGGGCGGTGTCTCCGGATTACGGAGGATTTTTTATGCCGGCTGCTTTCACTTGTCTCGGAGAAGGCAGAGGACGCTGTTTCTTCGGGCGGCATTTCTTCGGGCAGCGTTTTGCCGGACAGCGTTTCGCTTCCGGCGGACGTCTCTTCGCTCCGCTCGGTCGTATACAGCAAGGAACGCCGCGTTCTTCTGACACGTTCATTGTCCTCAAGAATCGAAAAACGGCCGCAGCCGCTCAGCAAAAGCGATGCACTCAGGAAGATCAAGACCTGCCGGCCTTTTGTTTTTTTCATCATTTCAGGGCCCCTCATTTCACCGCGCTCCGCGCTTCTTTTTTTCTACAGCTTTATTTTAGCAAAGAGAAATTGCCGCTGCCTGACGCTCCGGAGGAAATCAAGTAAAATAGAGAGAAGAAACGCGAGGCCGGACGTGGCGTTCCGGCTGACGGAAATAAAGAGGATGATTATGAATAAAAATTTCGGATTACTTCATGTGACCGCCGCTTCCCCGGTGCTGCACTTAGGCGCTCCGCAGAAAAATGTGCTCGAGCACATCGCGCTGATCGAAAAAGCTGCGGCGGAAGGCTCCTCGCTGATCGTCTTCCCCGAACTCAGCCTGAGCGGGAGCAGCTTAGGGAAGGCTTTTTTTCAGGAAAAGCTTTTAGAGGGTGCGGAAGAAGCCTTGCTCAGCCTGACGGGAATATCTGCACATTATAAAGACATTGTTATTGCAGCCGGCGCCCCCGTCCGGGACGGCGGCCGCATTTATAATGCCTCTTTTCTTTTATCGGGCGGACGCTTTATCGGCGCGGCCGTTAAACGAACACAGACGAGGCGGGGGCTTCGGGACGGGCGGATTTTCGCCTCCGGCGTGCCGGCGGGAAAAAGCCTTCAGCTCCGAGGGCATGAAATTCCCTTAGGCTGTTCTCTGTTCCGGATCCCGTTCGGACACGAGACCGTAACGGCCGCCGTTTTAATCGGCGAAGACGCCGGCTGTCCGCAGTACTTTGCCGAAGCGGCCGAAGAGGCGGATTTCATCATCACGCCCGCGGCCGACGCCCGAAAAGCGGGAAGCCTGAGAAACCGGCACGAAGCACTGAAGCATCTGACGCGGAGCTGTCACAGTGCCGTGATCTATGCCAATGCCGGCTGCGGAGAATCTTCCTCGGACGAGGTTTTCGGGGGCGAATTGATCATCGCCGAAGACGGGGCGATCATAGCGGAAAAAGGAAGTGCCTTTCAGCCGAAAAACCGTGCGCTCGACACTTGGCTGGATCTCTCAGCGCTGCGCTGCCGCCGGCGCATGGCCGGAACGCCCTGCCCCGCAGAGGCGCGCGGAACGGCTCTTTCGGCCTGCTCGGCGCCTGAGGCCGAAGGCTTCGGCAGCAAGCTGCCCCGGCCCGGCCTGCGTCCCGTAGCGCCTTATCCTTTTATTCCCGAAGCAGCGGAAGAACGCGATGCCCGTCTTGAAGAAATCTTGTCGATACAAGCGGCAGGCCTCGCCCGGCGGCTCCGTCAGCTCGGCAGCGCCGACATGGTCATCGGCGTTTCCGGAGGGCTCGACAGTACGGCCGCCTTGCTCGCTGCCGCCAGAGCCTTAGAGCTTTTGGACGAAACGCCCGATAAGATCATGGCGGTCACCCTCCCCGGCTTCGGCACCACGGATGAAACCTACCGGAATGCCTCTGAGCTCATGGCTGCACTGAAGGTAAAGCGAAAAGAAATCTCCGTCATTCCGGCAAGTCTGCAGCATTTTAAAGACATCGGCCACGATCCTGAAATACACGATGTCACTTATGAAAATACCCAGGCCCGGGAACGGACGCAGATTCTGATGGATCTGGCCAATAAATACGGCGGCATTGTCGTCGGCACCGGCGACCTCAGTGAGCTGGCCTTAGGCTGGTGCACTTATAACGGGGATCACATGAGCATGTACGCGGTGAACAGCTCTGTGCCCAAAACCTTGCTCCGGCCTTTGCTCGCGCACGAAGCCGAGCGCTATACCAAAGCCGACCGGAAGAACATTGCGGCCGTTCTCCGAAGAATTGCCGAAACGCCGGTCAGCCCCGAACTGCTGCCGCCGGATAAGGATGGAAAAATCGCCCAGAAAACCGAAGAGATCGTAGGCCCTTACAGCCTGCATGACTTCTTCTTATACCGGCTCGTCCGCTGCGGCGACACGCCGGACAAGATACTCTGGCTGGCCGAACAGGCTTTCGGACCCGAAGGGACGGCCGATGAAACCTTTACGCCCGCGGAAATTCAGCACTGGCTTAAGTTTTTCCTCAAACGCTTCTTTACCCAGCAATTTAAACGCAGCTGTGCCCCGGAGGGTGCCGCAGTCGGCAGCATCGCCTTCTCCCCGCGGCAGGGCTTTTACTTCCCTTCGGACGCAGACGGCAGCTTATGGCAGGAAAATCTTAGCTGACATTTAAGTTTGACAAAAAAAGGCTGCCTTCCCGCACGTTGATTCGTGCAGGGGCAGCCTTTTTTACGGCTCAACAAACGGCTTTATACTGTATCGTTCTCCTTTCGCTTAACTACAATACGGATTGAGACCGCCGTCAGTGCAAGCACGGCAACAAGGCGGAGTAATCGGGGGACTCCCTCTCCTGTTTTGCCGGCTGCAGCTTCTGTTGTGCCTGAGGTCTCTGCGTCAGCTTCGGCCGTCCCGCTGCTTTTTTCGGGATGGCTTTCACTGCTGTCGCTCGGCTGACTTGTTCCGGAAGGACGGCTCGTGTCTTCGGGCTCATCGTCATCCGGCTTGACAGATTCTGTCGTTTCTTCCGGATCCGTGTCCGTTTCGGACGGAACGCTTGTCGCTTCACTTTCACCGCTTTCGGCGTCTTTCACCTCGAAGCGGACTTCATAGCTTTGTGTGCTGCCGTCCGGATACGTCAGAAGGATCGTCGTCACAAAGCGTCCGCTTGCGGCGGTATCCGCTGCCTCCGGATCGCTGAATTCGGCCCTTGTCCCTTCCGGCAGTTCGTCAAAATTTTCGACAAAGTCTTCGGCCGCCAAATCGTCTCCGGCCGTGCGTTCAAGATTTCTGCAAACTGCAGGCCAGCGTTCGGCCTGGCTTTTTTCTTCGGGCAGGATCATATGAATATCCGAGAAATTGATTTCCGCATTGCGGGTAACGAAGAAACCGACGTAGACGCTATCCGGATCTGTAGCCGTAAGCGGGTAATCAAAGCCTTCGCTTGCCGGCGCATTATCGCCGTAACGCAGACTGAAGCCTTCCGCAGTTCCTCTGATCTCAAGCTCAAGCGTGTCGCCGATCGCATAGACATGCTCTGCTTCCGGACCGTTCCGGAGCTTGCCGTCCTTGCGCCCGAATCCGGCAAAAGACCCCTGATTCCGGCTGGCAGCGGCCACGTAATCGCCCATGGTCTCACTGATATAGCGGTCAATGTAAAGATCGTCGCGGGCCATCAGACCGAAAGAGACCTGATTATTGGCGGCCAAATCCAGGATCCGGGCGCGCGCCTGCAGGCGGAAAGGTGTCCCGGCCGGGAGCGCGGTGTAATAGAAAAGATAGCCGTCACTTTTAGAAGAAATCTTGCCTTTATTGCCGGAAACTTTAAGGTTTATGCTCCCGTCTTCCGCTTCCTCGGCCGCAAAATACTTGGTCCCGACATTGCCCTGACCGCCGATGTCACCGAAAACTGTCGCGTACCATTCGTGGCCGTCTCCGTCGGTATAGACCGGCCAGATATCGGATCTTTCTTCGGGCGGCGTATAATTTTTGATGCGGTAATCCGGATTGACGGCCAAAGGCAGTTCTTCCTCTTTAACGGGCCGTTTTGTTTCTTTGACATAGGCTTCGAGCTTCGTCCCCTCGGCCGCCTCGGCCAGGAGCCGGCTGCTGCGTTTCGCGCCGTAAAGATTCGTATGGGTTTTATCTAAACCGTCTGCTGCTTTCAGTGTTCTGTCGTAATCACGGGCATAATCCCAATCGGGAATGACCTCGCCTTCAAGGTCGAGGTAGTCCCCTGCTTCGTTTCGGACAAAGCGCTGTGAAGTATGCGCGTAAAAAGCGCGGGCATCCTCGCCGGCCGCCACATTATCCTCTAAGGTGAGCGCGCATAAATCCAGGAAAAGAACGCCCTGATCTTTGAGATCTTCATAGAGACCGCGCACGGCTCCGGCATAATCGCCGCCCGGGAAGACCTGATCGCCGGCTTTGACCGGGTCAGTAATATGCCCCGCCGGACCCGCATAGCTGCCTCTTGTATTTTCTTCCGTCAGCCGGACGGGAGGACTGACTAATACGGGCGTTACCCTGCGCTCTAAGGCCGGCTTAATGTAATTGAGATACAGCGAACGGGCAAAGGAACCTTCCGTTTTATAATCCCCGTTCGGATCGGTATAGCGCAGCGCTTCGGGCTTTTCGTCATTGTGGCCGAAAGCGATCCACAAGAAGCTGTCCTTATAAACGGAAGGATCCGCCGTTCCTAAAGCGGGCACATTCTCACTGCCGTTCAGAAGTGTCTGATAGGCCTCTTTCGTGCAGTAATCTTTGGACGAGGCGCCGGAAACGGCCAGATTATAAACATCGGCGGAAAAATAGTCCCCGAGTGCTTCGCCGTAGCCCTGCCGCGGGAGATAATAGGCATCCTTGAATGCCGCAGCGGTAGAATCACCGACCACCCAGAACAAGGCTTTATCCGCTTCTTCCTGGCCCCAGGCGGCGCCTTGCGCCCCGCTTGCTTTAGCTCGTGCAGCTTCCGTCAGCAAGAGCAGGCCCTTCATATCAATGCCGCCGTCCGCACGCCGGCCCGGCACAATAGAGGTGTCCAGAGAGATAAAGCATTCCTGCGTAATTTCATCCCCGGCCGAGTTAAGACTCTTCTCCGCCGTTTCGTCCCAAAAATAGTTGCCGGGATGATAAAGCTCCGAAGCGGACTGCTCCTGCAGCCGGATCCGGTCTTTTACATTGCCCGCCCCTTCCTCAGGCCGGCGGTAAGAGATGAATTGATCCGCGGCAAAATCCGTGACGGCGGATTTATTATTTGTATAAAGGGCAATATTATAACTGTCGTTGTTATAGGACGTCGACTGATAGACCTTAATATCCGGACAGGAATTGGAATCAAAGCCCTTGGCCTTGTTTTCATAGGCAATGGAATTGCGGATCTCATGGGCTCCGGGCAGATTTGTGCCGCCCATTTTGAAACCGTTGCCGTTGCCGGCGCGGATTACCCGGATGTCCCGGCCGATTTCGCCCGCGGGCCGCAATTCCCCGGAATCTGTCACGATAAAGTCCGGGAAGACAAGCTCGCCTGCCCCTGTATTGACGGGCACGGCCCCCGCCTTATCCCAGCGCGTTTCCAAACGGTCCGCGGGAACGGCCGAGGCCGGATCAATCAGGAGATAGCCGTTGCGGCAGCTGAGTGAATTCTTAATCAAAACGGGGCCGACGGAACCGGTAGCCGCCTTGGCAAAAAGATCCCAGCCGTCATCCGCGTTATAAGCGGCAATACAGCCGTCAAAGACATTCCCCGGTCCGATGGTCAGTTTCGCGCCGAAACCGTCGGCATCCTCTAAAGCAGCATCCGCATTATTCATGGAGGTGCTGTTCAAAATCGTGTTGTAAGCCGGCCAGTCCGCATAGCTTTCTTTGGATGTCCCGGAAACCTGAAGTCCCGTATTGCCGTTGTTGTAAAAGAGCATGCGGTCTACGGTATTATACTTGCCGGCCAGCTGCATGCCTTTTTTGCCGTCTGCACTTCCGGTCACGGCAAGTTTTCGGAAGGTCCAGTGATTGCCCCAATGCGCAATCCCGCCGCCCGTTTTGCCGAAATCCAAAACGGCATAGCCGCTTAAATCCGGATCGCTCTGCACGAGAATATTGTCTTCGGCCGTGCCGTCTCGTCCTCGTTCGATTTTATAGCTTTTATCCGAAAGATCGTAGCGGCCGGGCTGAAGCAGAATCGTCTGTCCCGCATTCACATAAGCCAAGGCTGTTTCCAGATCTACGGCCTCGTCATAAGAAGCGCCGCTGTTTTCCGCTGCGCCCTCCGGCGTCACATAGATCGTGTCGGGGAGGCTTCTGAGCCTGACGGTTTGGTCGATCTCCTTTTCGGAATAATCACTCAGCGCCAGGAAGGGCCCCGGCCTGAAATCCGGATCCGGTGTAAATTTCACCTTCAGAAGAGTCTCGCCGGCATCCAGCGTGAGTTCATGCGTGAGCACCTCGCCTGCTCTTACTTCAAGTTCTGCCGCTATTTCTTTTCCGTTTTGGAAGAGCGCCGCCCTGCCGTCTGCGTTCGCCTTGAAACGCAAGGTATACTGCGCATCAGGCGAGGTCTCAGGACTTATAATGGCATAGTCCGGCGCAATCACTTCGGTCGGCTGCACATGCCACTCTTCCGCTTTCCACGGGGAGGTCTTAAAGATAATATTCGAAAAGGTCGCGTTCACGCCGCGCGCCGCCGATAAGGCGACATAGGCCCGCTCCTTTTCCTGAACGGCTGCGGGATCCGCCAGCTCATCGTAGCCGGTGATCGTTTCGGCCGTCTCATCGTGCGCCGGAATATAATGAATATATTCATCAAGCAGCGCATCGCTTTCCGGGTCCAGCATGGACATGACATACGCATAAGAGCGCTTTTCCAGACGCAGACGATAACGCCGGCCCTGCTCCACGCGGCTGTCTTCAAGCTTAAATCCCATCCGGTAAGGCTTTACATCATTTCGTGCCGCATCCTCAGGATCGACAATGCCGGTATAAGCCCTTACCCCGACCAGGTCTTTCACATCACTTGTCCCGTTCATCCCGTTTTTGGGAAGCTTCGTGCCGGCCACGGAGAATAGATTCGAGAAATAACTGCCGGATCCGTTTAAGCTGTCCCGGACCAGCAGAGCAAAGCCCTCCTGCCCGTCGGGCGAAGGATTCATGTAATCTATATAAACGTCCGCCTGCAGGAAAAAATTCTCCTCTGCGGGATTAATCGTTGTGTAATAAAGGGACTGCCCGTCTGCCGGTGCATCGGCCACATACTTGCCGCCCTTTTTGATAATAGCGCCGGTCTCTTCATCGTAAAGACAAGAAATCAGACGGACCTCATCTCTTATATCCGCGCCCGGCAAAATCTTATTGCGGTCCGAGCCGGTGGAGGTCCCGAAATATAAAAAGTCAAAACCGTCATCCGTCTCCCCGGACGCCGCCTCAAAGTAAAGTTCCAGGTTCTCGGGCACTTCGTACTCTAAATCGAGGACTTGCGGCGACACGCTCACATTTTCGTCCGTCGTACGAATCGTATAGCGCAGACCGCTTTTCAAGCGCAGTTCCGTGTCATCGGGCGAAACGCTTACGGTATAGCCCGTTTCTTCATTGTAAAATTCCGCCAAGGCCTCTCCGGCCGATTCTTTCCCGTGTACCGCAAGGGGCAGAACACAGATCTCGACGGGCAGTTTTTCCGGCGGTGAAAAGACAAAGCCCGCAAACTGATACTTTGAGCCTTGCGCATAAAACCAGTATTCCCGGCCCGCCTGCACGTCAATCTGCAGCGCTTCATCGGTGACGCTGCTGTCTTCAAGCAGGATTTCCGTCTCGCCGCTGTCGGGATCATAGGCCGTAATATAAAAGGTCTTGCCGCTGCCGTTTTTTCCGAAGCAGCTCAGACTGCCGTCTGCCGGCGCTTTGACCATCATCGCGGCGCCCGTTGCCGGCACTTTGCCCTTAGGGTTGCTGTTATCCGATGTTTTAGGGTTCTTCTTCCCTTGCACCGTATAGTACACTTCCCCGTCATAAGCAATACTGTTGCCTTTCGCCTGCATATCGCTCAAAGCATAGACAGGATAGCTGCCCTGCTGTCCGGCCGTCACAGCCGTTTCCTTATCCGGGTTAAACCAGACGGCAAAACCCTCGGCGTAATTTTCGTCCCGGACACTTTCGGGAAACGCCTGTCGTTCTTCTGCTGCAGCGTCCGGCTTGTCCTCTGCCGCGGAAGTTTCCGGAGGCGTCCCGCCTTCGTCTTCACGGAGAAGACTTTCTGTCGTCTCCGAAACGATGCTGTCTCTGTCTTCTGCCGGCTCCTCAGCGTTTAAGGAAGGCAGAAAAGCACGGCTTGTCAGAAGCAGAGCCAAAAGACATGAGAGTATTTTGGCTGT
>CALLQJ010000240.1 GCA_938014865.1 uncultured Fastidiosipila sp. | reverse complement strand
ATTTACCTCGTTCCTAGCGGGAAGGATATAACTCAGTAATTTGTGCTGTGTTCTTTCTGCGGAATCGCTCACACGCAAACACAAACTTAGATGTCTGTCTCCTGACGGGAGAGTATTAACAAATAAGAAGATGGTGTTGTGATTGAAATATGGGCATAGGCGGCCCTCAGCGGCTGTGGAATCACTCGGCTGCGAATGCAGACTTAACGGCCTGGTCCCTAACGGGAAATATAAGTTGCATTTACAGCTCACTAGTCCTCGAAAATAATTGGATGGCGATGACATGTGCTGCTCATCGCCATAATTATTTTCTGCGGAATCGTTCGCTTGCAAATGCAGACTTAATTTACCTCGTTCCTAGCGGGAAGGATATAACTCAGTAATTTGTGCTGTGTTCTTTACTGCGGAATCGCTCACACGCAAACACAAACTTAAATGTCTATTCCTATTAGCGAAATCACGCACGATGGAGGGATCATCTTTAAGTTGTTTTTATTAGATGTTAAAGGAAGAAATACAAATTAATTTTTGTATTTCAATGCAGACCTAATTTATCCGATCTTTTTTATACTTGTTCTCACAGGCCTTAGCTGAAGGATCAAAAGGATTATAGAACGTTAAACATCATACTCATGTATTTCTTAATAGAGCATGGAGTTCCCAAAAGATTTCGGAATTAAGCGGTGAGAAGGACCGGTATCCGGAAGAGTTTTTGACGGCATTGAGGAGCGGAAAGGATGTATGCGGCTTGATTTGATCTTGCGGGAATCACGCGTCAGGAGTCAGGCCTCTTTCTCTCTTCGTTTTCTTTAGCATAGCTGATATCTGAAATCTGCCATGCGATTGCGCAAAGCATCTGAATCTCCGGCTCAGCCGGTTTAAATCGCTCAATAAAAAATCATCCGCCGGGGCGGGAGTTGATTTTCCCGGGGCGGGGATGATTTTAAAGTATTTAAAGCATCGGCCTTGGTACTGTAAATTTAAGCTTTGAGGCTTCAGCCTTGGTGATTGCGTTTCTTTTTTTCGGCGATGGTGAAGCGTTCCAGGCGTTCTTTGCGCTCGGCTTCCGGGACGGCGCGGCGTTCGGCGAGGATGGATTTGATGGGGATGCCTTGGCTGCGCCAGCGTTCTTCGTATTCGCTGATGATGCCGAAGGGATCGTCTTCCGCGGCCAGATGATCGGTGGATTTCAGGATCGGGAAGCCGAAGGGCGGCAGGTAGGCGAGGCTTGCCTGATAAAGCTCCTCGTCATCGGTTTTGAAGTAAAGTTTGCCTTTTTCTTTCAGAAAGCGCTGATACTGCAGGAGCTGGCGGGGGTGGGTGAGCCGGCGCTTGTGGTGTTTTTTCTTGGGCCAGGGGTTGCAGAAATTAATGAAGAGACCGCTTATGCTCTCCCCGGGAAAAAGCCCGTCGATGCGGTTGATGTCGTGCCGCAGGAGGCGGGCGTTGCCGAGTTTGCGTTCTTCAATGCCGCGCTTGGCGGAGATCATGGCGTTGGTTTCCAGATCGATGCCGAGAAAATTGATGTCCGGATGTGCGTCGGCGATTTCGTAAAGAAAGCGGCCTTTGCCGCAGCCGAGTTCCAGATAGAGGGGCTGATCGGGGCGGTCGAACCAGGAGGACCAGCTGCCTTCCCGTTCCTCAGCGTCAAGGCAGCAGTAAGGACTTTCTTCCATTTCGGGAATGGCCCAGGGTTTTCTTCTTAAACGCATTGTTTTTTGCACCACTTTCTTTTGAGCTGTGTTCCATAATAACAAAAGACCCGCCCGGAGGCAGGTCTTCTTTTATTCAGCATGAACGCATGGTTTGGCGTTCATTGGAAATCTGATTTTAGTCTTGCTTAAAAGACGGTACCGCCGTTATTTGTCGGAGCGGGCGGGACAATCTTGCCGCCG
>CALLQJ010000239.1 GCA_938014865.1 uncultured Fastidiosipila sp. | reverse complement strand
GCTCCCATAAATGCAGGCAGAGCCAGGCCGCCCCCATCACCCAGTACGTCGCCGTCACGACACTGTCCTGAGGCGCGGTATCGCCCCAGATATCCGTATTGTGATGGGCAACAAAGCCACCGGCTCCGTACATGATCTCCGCCGTCTTTTTTCCGTGCGGGTACATGCGTTTTATAAGCTCAAACAAGGGCTCGTGACAGTCGGACAAATTGCAGCATTCCGCGGGCCAGTAATTCATTTCGGTATTGATATTAATCGTATACTTGCTGTCCCAAGGCGAAAGAAAATCCCGGCACCAGATCCCCTGCAGATTGGCCGGCAGAGCGCCGGGCCGGCTGCTTGAAATCAAAAGGTAACGTCCGAAACGGAAATAAAGTGCGATCAGTCCCAAATCCGAGGGATCTTCCGCGAAACGGCGAAGCCGCTCATCCGTCGGCAGCGATGCCGCTTCCGCGTCACTATCCAAAACAAAAGATACACGCTTTTCGTAAGCCTGATAGTCTTTAATGTGTTCCGAGAGCAGAAGGCTAAAGGACTTTTGTTTCAGACGCTTTAAATGCTCCCGGCAAAAGCCCTCGGGATCGTCTTCTCTGAAATTGCTTGCGGCCGTGATCAGCAGGACGGCTTCTTTCACTTCGCGAAAAACCAGGAATTCTCCGATGGCTTTGAGACTCCCGCCTTTCCGGACGGCGCTCATGGCCATGCAAAAGCGGATGCCGTTTTCATCGCCTGTGCTGCCCGTGACATAAACGCTGTCCGGGGAATAGCTGCCGGATCTTTCGCAAAAGCGATTGCGAAGCAGGCGGGCCGAAAAATTCATGCCCTCCGGAGCAGAACTTTTAAGCCTTACGATCAGGGCATCGGCCGGCGCAGAGATAAAGGCTTCTCTTTTATGGCACACGCCTCTATAAGTAAACGACGTTTCGGCCACGGCCCTTTCCAGGCACAAAGAGCGTTGATAATCGTCCGTATTTTCCTCTTTGATCTCCGGAAAGGAAATTTCCAGATCCCCCAGCGTTTGATAGGTCCTCTGAAACTCCGGGGTGCCGCTTAAGGCAAAGCGGCTGAGCGCTTCGGCCTCGTCGAGGCGTCCGCTTTTGATCAGGCGGCGGATTTCCGGGATATACGTTTTGGCCTCCGGATTGTTCCTGTCCCGAGAGCCCCCGGACCAGATCGATTCTTCATTCAACTGAATGCGCTCCTGCCCGGGCCGCCCGAAGACCATCGCTCCTAAGCGTCCGTTTCCTAAAGGCAAGGCCTCATTCCACTCTGCTGCAGGTTTTTTGTACCACAAACGATCTTCTTTTTTCATAGGGATCCTTTCGTCTTTTAATGATTAACTTCCAGCAAAAAGTTCATCAGAGGCTCCGGGCCTTCTTCGGAAAAATGCGCCGTATCGTCAAAGTGCATGGCATATGGCGCTTCCTCGGTATAGGGCCGCCATTCGGGCATCTTGCGCCCGTCATGATCCTTGCCGTTCGGATCGCCTTTCTTAATAAACTCCGCCCAGTAATTACACATCTGCCGGGCCAAGTCATAATGCTTGCCGCTGAAGGGGCGCCAAGACTTAGCCAAGGTTTCAAAGAAAAACCAGAGATCAACGGAATGAAAGGCACCGGGATCGTCCCAACCCGGAATCCCGGCCGAAAAGACATAGTAATAGAAGGGCGCTCGTTTACAAAAGCCCTTATCCAAGGCATGTCTTGTGGCGTACTCTATCCCTAAGACTTCACCGCCTTTCGCCAAGGGCTCCCCTTCCGGACGTCTTGCTTCACAAAGCGTCAGGAAGCTCTCGGCACGCTCGCCGTAGATGGCCTTTGCTTTTTCTTTTAAATCCTCATCCGATGATGCTTCAGGCGCCGCCGTAAATTCCGCATTCGTATGTCCGCTCAAAAGCGGGATATTCAAACTGCGGCCGTTTCGGAAGGCTTCATAAGGCGCCTCATTTAAAAACGCTCCGTCGACGACGGGCCAGAAGTCCTTGCCGTATTCGAGCATTTTATCGCGGAGATAAATCGCATCCAGCGCCCTCGCCTCTTCCAATGAGGAGACGCCTAAGAAGCGGAAAAACGCCTCCCCTTCCTCTTCAGCCTCTTTCAAACTCCCTGTCCCGGGCCCTTCATGACTCGGATAAACCTCCGAAAAAAGCGCACTTTGGATGATTCCCCGCTGAAAAAGGCCTTCATTTTCAGGCTGTGCCATTTGACAGAGCACACTCATGCCGCCCGCCGACTGTCCCCCTATCGTGATCGTCTCCGGATCCCCGCCGAAGCCCTGAATATTACGCTTGACCCAGGCCGTGGCAAATTGCTGATCCAGAAGGCCGAAATTTGTGGGGGCCTCGGGATTTTCTTTTGTCACTTCGGGATGTGCCAGGAAACCGAAGACATTCAGGCGGTAATTGATCGTGACCACCACAATACCGCGCCGGGCCAGGCGTTCACCGTCAAATTCCATCTCCGACGTATACCCGACCTGAAAGCCTCCGCCGAAGTACCAGACCAGCACCGGCAGCTTTTCATCCGCCGATTTTGCCGGAGTCCAGATATTCAAATAAAGACAGTCCTCCGCCATCGGGGTATCGGGATCGACATGCCATTCCCGATCGTAAAGATGCGTCTCATCGGCCTTGATCGGGGCCTGCAATGAGATCGGGGCAAATTGAAAGGCTTCATAAACACCCTTATAATCCGCCGCCGGCTGCGGCGCCCGCCAGCGATTTTCCCCGACGGGCGCGGCCGCAAAGGGAATGCCTTTAAAAGAAGTAATACGAGGATCCGCTGCGGGAAGTCCTTTCACGAGACCGTTTTCTGTTCTTGCTGTTCTGAGCATATGACCTCCTTGCTGCCTTTCAGCTGAGTGTAAAGGACAAAAGAGCAGGAGCTCCTTTTCCTTTAAATTCTAAATAAAGACTGTGCACTCCGTCCGGCAAGGCCACATCGGCCGGGAAAGCCGTCCACAGATTAGCCGGCTTTACCTCTGCCCGGCCGAGCACCGGGCCGTCCCATGCCGTCTTCACCTCAAAGTATCCGTCCCCGTAGCCTCTGCATTGAAGCTCTGTCAGACGGGAATTTTCAAAGGCAAAATACTTAAAGCCGCAGACACTGCCGTCCGTCATGTTCATGATGTACTGCATTTCTTCATCCCCGTCTCTGCCGTCTTGTGTGATCCGAGGACAGCGCCGGTCGACCCAAAATGCGTTGCCCGCAATGCCGCCGGTATAGGCCGACTCAATTTCACCGAAAAGATTACACGCTATATAAGCCGGATAACTTCCTTTGCCGCGCAAAGGCCCGCCGTTAAGCCCGCAGGACGTCATCTCAACCTGCGGAATGCTGCCGTCTTCTTCAAGCACGATTTCCTCCGCCATGCTTTGCCGGCTGAAGCTTGTACCGTTTGTCTGACGATGGTAAAAAATATAAAATTTATCGCCGATCTGCACGGGCCCGCCGTGATTATTGCCGCCGTAATATGCAGGCATATCCGCCGGTTTATAGCTGTCAATGTGCAGGTCATTATTGCTGATGATTACGCCCCCGTAGGTAAAATCTTTATCCGGATAATCACTTAGGGCATAGCAAAGCTCATGAAACACGACCGACGAATAAATAAAATAATACTTTCCGCGGAATTTACGAATGGACGGGGCTTCGAAGAATTCATGTCCCTCGAAGCCGGAACCCTCGCTGTAAGGCTCACTCGGCATGATAAAAACAGGGGCTTTTCTGACCGTTTTCATATCCGCCTCCAGAACGGTCAGCATCGGACCGCTGCGGCTTTTATCCCCCGCCGCACAGAACCCTGTATACAAATACGTCTGATCGCCTTCCGTTAATACGGCGGGATCAAACTGCGGCTCATCGCCTTCTTTATCACCCAATAATGTTCCGTCTTTATGACGCACATAGCCGTAAAACTCATATTCTCCTGCAGGGCTGTCACAAACTGCCACCGATACACAGCTTTTCTTGTCCAAAACATAATAAATATAGTAGCGCCCGTCAGGCCCCTGCGTCACATCCGGCGCATAAAGACACATGCTGCCGTCTTCGTTATAAGGATCCTGTGTTTTGCGGTAAATCACGCCTTCATAACGCCAGTCGCTTAAATCATCCGTGGGCGCGGACCAGCAGACGTAATCATTCATGCAGTAGACATAGCCGTTAAAGCGGTCATGGGATCCGTAAACATAGACTCTGTCGCCGAAAACATGGGGCTCGCCGTCGGGAATATATTCCCAGGGCGGAAGATAGGGATTATAGACTTGTTTTTTCATGGGATGCTCCTTCTCTTTTTGTACCGCAGGACCTTGTCCTTATTTTATTATAGTAAGAGAAAAGAAAACACTTTCCTTAAATCCTGAAAGCTGAATGCCCGCCCCGCCCCTTCTTTCGCATCCAAAAAAAAGACCCGTCAGCAGGCAGAACGCCGCCTTCGGGTCTTCGTATTTATAATTTACTATTTACTATCGCTTAAAGCCGCTCGAAGAAGCCTCTTGAGCCGTCACGGCAAAAGCTTACATCGACTTATAGAAACGCAGATTGTTCTTCTCGATCTCCTCCAAAGAAGGCATGGGAAAGAACTTCTCATGCTCCGAATCCATCAGCATGACCCCGTTCTGGATCGCCAGATAAGACTGCTTGGTAAAGACCGTATCCAAGGTCAGGCCCTTCACCGTTTTATCGGGGCGGTCACGCAGTTCCAGGATCGCATCCCGCAGCTTCGAAGGATGGACGCCCTCGATCGGAGGCGGGGCAAAAGGATTCGCCTCAAAGGTCGTCAGGAAGCGGTCAATATCGAGGTGCAGCTTCAGGTACAAAAGCCTGGGCACGCTCAGGTATTTATTCTCGCCCGTAAACCACTGTCCGAACTCCCGCATGTTAAAACGCGAGAGCGTCAGCATCGTCAGCGGCGTAATCTCTGCATAAACATGCAGATCATCCGTATCCTTATCCGGTTCATAAACCCCCGGCTCCAAAGGATAATAGGTTCCGTCGGAATTCACGAGGAAAAGACGCTCCACCGCATCAATTTCAATATGCTCGAGGATACGATAAGACGAGATATACTTAGACGCCTTCGGACTGCCGTCCTCATGCGGCTTCAGGCCCGCCAAGGCTTCATCAATCTTGAAATAAGGGTGCCGGTAATTGATGTCAATCTCGGCAAAAATCAGCTTGCCCGAGTGATAGCTCGTCGAGCCGTAGCAGTGGCGGAAGAGGAAGTCCTCCGGTTCAAGCTGCGACAAAACCAAAGCAGCATTAGGGTAACAAACCATGTAAAGATGCGGTTCATAATGGGGCATAGTTTACCTCCCGAAATGTTGTAGCATGGGCGCAATGACCAAAGCGACCATTGACATTAACTTTATCAGAATATTGAGCGCAGGTCCTGCTGTATCTTTAAACGGATCACCGACGGTATCGCCGACGACCGCAGCATTATAAACTTCGGTGTTGCGGCGGCCCGAACCGGCTTCCGCCATTTTCTTGGCATTGTCCCAGGCACCGCCGGCGTTGGACATAAAGATAGCAAGTCCCACACCTGTAATAGTAACACCTGCGAGCAGTCCCATCAGCATTTCGCTGCCGCCGAGGAAGCCGACTAAAATCGGGGAAAGCAGGGCCACCAGACCCGGCAGGATCATTTCGCGCAGCGCCGAACGGGTACTGATATCAACACAGCGGCTGTAATCCGGCGTCTGCCGCCCGCTCAGAATGCCGGGGAACTCACGGAACTGCCGTCTGACCTCGCTGATCATTTCAAAAGCCGCCTTCCCGACTGCATCCATGGCCAGCGCCGAGAAGAGGAAGGGAATAACCGAACCGACCAAAATACCGGCCAGGACTTTTGTATCGGTAATCTGCACACTCTCCAGTCCCGCATAATCTTTGAAAGACGAGAAGAGAATAATCGCCGTCAGAGCCGCCGAACCGATAGCAAAGCCCTTCCCGATCGCTGCCGTCGTATTGCCGACCGCGTCCAGGCTGTCGGTAATATCCCGGACTTCATGCGGAAGCCCCGCCATTTCGGCCAGGCCGCCGGCATTATCGGCAATCGGACCGTAGGCGTCTACGGCCAGCTGAATGCCTAAGGTCACCAGCATGCCGACCGCGGCAATGCCGACCCCGTAAAGACCTGCCAAGGCAAAGCTTCCGAGGATGCCGGCCGCAATGATCACAACGGTCGGGAAGGTCGAGCTCATGCCGACCCCTACGCCCGTAATAATCGTGGTAGCGGCACCGGTCTGGCAGGATTTAAGGATCGAGACCACCGGCTTTCTTTCCGTGCCGGTATAGTACTCGGTAATCTGCCCGATGATCACGCCCGCGGCCAGGCCTATCACCGTCGCACCGAAGAGGTGGAAGCGGCCGACGCCGTCCGCAAAGGTATGGTCTCCTAAGAAGAAGAAAAAGAGCAGAAAGGTAAAGACCGCAGCAATGCCCGCCGCCGAAAAGGTTCCGATGTTTAAGGCTTTCTGCGGATCCGAGTCCGGTTTGGTCCGGACAAAATTCGTGCCGATCAAAGACGCCAGCAGGCCTAAAGAAGCCACCAGCATGGGAATCAGCATCAGGCGCAGTTTCAATTCCAGATCGCCCTCGACGGCCAGGCCGAGGATCATGGCCCCGACGATGGAACCGACGAAGGATTCAAAAAGGTCCGCGCCCATGCCGGCCACGTCACCGACATTGTCGCCGACATTATCCGCAATCGTCGCGGGATTTCGCGGATCATCTTCCGGGATGCCCGCCTCTACCTTTCCGACAAGGTCAGCGGCCACATCCGCCGCCTTCGTATAGATCCCGCCGCCGACCCGCGAGAATAAGGCGATGGAGGACGCGCCCAAAGAAAAGGCCGTCCCCAGCGGGAGGATAATTTGGTTCAAGGTTTCGGGTTCAAAACCGAAGGCTTGGATCGAGAAAAAGAAAACGATAAAAAGGCCGGTGAGCGAAAGCCCGACCACGCTCATGCCCATGACGCTGCCGCCCGCAAAGGCGAGCTGCAAGGCCTCGTTCAGGCCGTGGTCATTTGCGGCCTGGGCGGTTCTCGAGTTCGCCGCCGTCGCCACCTTCATGCCGATATAGCCGGCCAGTGCCGAAGCGAGCGCTCCGAGCACAAAGGCAATCGACTGCAGGCGCAAAGGCCCTTCATTTGCGATCAGCAAAAAGAGCGCCACCACAATAATAAACGGGGCGAGCACTTTGTATTCGCGCCGCATGAAGGCCATCGCACCGTCGGCAATATGGCCGCCGATCTCTTCCAGTATCGTGTTCGTCACAGACTGCCGGTAGATCCATTTGGTTTTAACTAAGGCAAACAGAAGCGCTAATAACCCGCAGCCGAAAACGAGATACAGGGTATTCAACAGTTTCATATTCATCCCTCCAGGACTATGCTTGTGTTTTGATTCGAACGATTATAATTTGTCGGATTTCATGTCGTCGGATTTGCCATATTATAACAGATTAAACACACAGCACATAGGAAAAGAAAGGCATATTATTTATAAAAACACACCTCATCGTGGGCTTTGCGGGCTTTGCGGGGCGGTTTTTCCGCTGCATAGCCGACGGTCGATAAGGTAAGAACGGTCATGTCCTCTTCCAGTCCGACCGCTTCGGCCGCGACATCCGCTTCAAAATTGCCCATCCAGCAGGCTCCGAGTCCTAATTCGGTCAGCTGCAGATGCATAAAGGCCGTTGCAATGCCGAGGTCAATAGCGTTCCGGGGCTGGCCGCAGCGCATCGGAAGCGCTTCTTTCTTGCCGCAGCCCAGAAGCAGAACCGGGGCTTGCTTGGCAAAATCCTGCGGGATGCCCTTGCAGATCGCTGCTCTCGTCTTCTCGTCCGTCACCATAATGAACTTCCAGTCCTGATCATTTTTGGCCGAGGGCGCCAGGCGGCCCGCTTCCAGGATCCGGTCGAGCTTTTCTTTTTCAACCGGCTTATCCTGATACTTGCGGATACTCTGTCGTTTCTGAATCAATTCTTGAAATGTCATCGTTTACTCCTTTATATACTTTTTAGCTGTCCTCAATACTTCTTCCCGAGAACAGCTGATTCGATGGTTTCTTTATAAGCCGCGCTCTCCCCCCTGCTGATCACTGAAATGCCGGATCGCCAGAAACACCGCCAGGACACAGATCAGCGACAGCGCCTGGGTAAAAGCTTGGCGCATCAGATAAAGTTCATCGGTCCCGTAAGCCGTTTTGACGTGCAGAACACGCAGCAGGATATAGTGAAGAAAATGTTCCGACAAGGGAAACCACAAGGATCCCGTCAGCTCAAATTCCAGCGCGTATTTAATGCCCAGGAAGAAATACGAAATCAAGGCAATGCCGCCGATCAGGATGCCCGTAAAAAAGCCCTCTCCCCCTTCCGAAAAATAACGCAGGGACGGCACGTTCGCCCAGATTGCATAAAGGAAGGAGCTGATCAGAACGGCTTTGTAAAAGCCATAGCGTTTCTCCGCAACGGTAATAAACAGCCCGCGGAAAATGCCTTCTTCCACAAAGGCGGACAAAAGCCCGCCCGCGAGCAGGGCAAATGCATTCAGCGTCACCAGGTGATCATTGCCTTCCGGATTTAAAACATATTTTGAAACATAGACTTTAAATTCAGGGTCCCGCCCGAGCTGCTGCAAAATGAAGCGCTCTAAGCTGAAGCTCAAAAAGAAAATCGCACAGGCAAATAAAGCTCCGTTGAAAATTTCCCGAAAGGAATGCGTCTTGGTAAAACCGATCTGCCGCAGGTTCATTCTGCCCCGTGCCAAAACCGCCGGCAAAATCACCAGGCTCAAAATAAGATGCAGAATCGCTTCGCCGAGCGCACTCTGATCCGAACGCACCCTGAAGAATTCGATCACGCGAAAAAAATAAATCAAAAGGAAAAGGCCGGCAACGGTAAACCGCGAAGGTTTTGCTCTTTTTCGCTTCATCTCTGTCTCCTCTTCCTGCCCTGAGCGCTCCAAGGCCTCGTCTATTCATAATATAACGTATCGCCTGCAAAATAAAGAAACCCCGTATAAGCGCTGAGGGCCTCATACAGGGTTATTTAAGGGGGGCAATTTTACTTGTCTGCTTTCTATACTAGGAAAGAAGTTTCCCGCTGTCTTTGAAAAAAGAGCCAGACCGGGAGCAGGGCTTTGGCTCTGCTGTCAACGGAAGGCTGTTCTTCCGAAATGAAAGCAGCCGCTCAAGTGCCCTCTGCCGTGCGCTTTCCGTATCGGGGCAGGAAAAAGGCCTTGCCCCTCAGGACAAAGCCTCTTTCTCTTGCTCTTGCACAGGGCCGATTCCGTCTCAATCACAAGCTTCTTCAGCCTCCGTGCTGTGCGGATTCAGCTTCACTTTTCGTCTTCATCCGCTGCACGCTCTTTGCGCTTTTTGGCCGTTTCCCGAACGGCTGCGGCCGCCAGAGCAGCTGCCGTGAGCAGCACTCCGGACTTAAGGGCCGTACCGCTATCACCGGTCTTCGCCGGTTTATTCGGCTCTTCAGCTCAGAATAAATCTTTGCGCAGCTTTATATTTACTTTTAAGCCGCTTTACTTTAGGCTTATCTGCGGAGGTGCGCATGGAACGCTTAAAACTTTTTTACCATAACAACCGAACCTGGATTTACAATCTCCAGTATGTCGGCTATTCCATCATTCTGATGATTTTTGTGGCCTTGATCGATCTTAGGATCCTGCCCTGGCAGCCCTATATTCCGGCCATTTTCCTGACGAAGGTGGGTTTGGCCAAAAGCATCCTGACCACGATGGCCGGGGCTTTGCTGACGATTACGACCTTTACCTTTTCGACGATCCTGACGGTCATGTCCAGCTACGCCTCGAACTTTTCGCCGCGGACGGTGGAAAATTTCATCAATATGAAAATCACGATGAAGGTGCTCGGCATTTTTATCGGGGGCTTTTTCTACTGCATTACGACCCTGCTTCTGATGCGGGATGCCTTTGAGGACGAACAGGTGATTGCCGGCGTCGTTGCGGTCTTGTACTCGATCATGTGCATCATCTATTTTGTGATTTTCGTCCAGAGCGTGATTGATAAATTCCAGGGCGTGAACCTGATCTCGGACATCTCCGAAGAAGGGGAAGCCATCGTCCGGGAAGAATACGAAGCGCGGAAAAACTCTTCGGAATTTGCGAAAAGAGAAAATTTCATTCCGGCAGAAGTGCACAGCACGAGCCGCGGCTACCTGAGCGTGATCGATTATGACGCCATGCTCGAACTGCTGGAAGACTACGAAGGCATGTTCCGGATTACCAAGCGCTTAGGCGACTACGTGGTCGAAGGCGAAATCGTCGGCGAGCTGAGTCTCGACCGGGCCGTTGAGGATGAAGAGCTGCTCGAAAAACTCGGGAAGTGCTTTTTCTTCCAGGATCAGAAAGTGGCCCACAGCGATTACCGCTACAACCTTACGAAGCTCATGGAAATCTGCCTGCGGGCGTTGTCGACGGGGGTCAACGATCCGAACACCGCCATCCACACCATCCGCAAACTCGGCGTGACCATGGCGCCTCTGGCTTCGATCGATGCGTATCATATTGCGGTGGCCGAAAAATACGGCTGCCAGATCTTTTATACCTCTTATCCTTTTAAAGAAGATCTTTACGATAACTTTTCCCAAATCGTGCATTACGGAACGGACGATGCCATGGTGACCCGGGCGATTTTGGAGAGTCTGCGCATCATGTATGAGCGGGCGACGCCGAGAAACAAGGAGCATATCTGCGACTTTGCCCTTTACACGGAAAAATCGGTGGAAAACCAAGACTAGCTGGAGCTGGAGCGCGCCTGGAAGAAGAGGGACGTACTCCCGTTCACGCGGGCCAAAAAA
>CALLQJ010000238.1 GCA_938014865.1 uncultured Fastidiosipila sp. | reverse complement strand
GGGCGGCGGCATGCCGATCGGAGCCGTTGGCGGCAAGAAAGAAATCATGATGGCGCAGGCGAAGATTTTCTTCTTCATTCTTAAGCGAATGCAGATTCTGCTGCCATTGCTCATACTCTTCTCTCAGGCGAATCTCCTGTGCATAAAGCGTCTCGAGGCTCTCCTTCTCGGCCTCTAAGCGGCGGATTTCTTTTTCCGCTTCCGGCAGCTCCCCCTTGCCGCCGCCCGCCGAACGCAGCTTGTATTTCGCCCGGCTCAGGCGTTCAAAAAGCAAGGCGGCATTGACCTCGTCATCGGGGGAAATCATGATATCCGCCAGGTTTTCCCAAAGCGCCTTGCGGCTCTCTTCGGAGCCCTGCAGGCCGGGTCCCGCGGCATCCACAAAAACACTGTTCATGAACACGGCTTCTTCCAGGCCGAAAAGCTCCGCCCCCGGCTGCTCGGTATTTTCCAGCTCCACGAGCTGATTGTGGTCCAGATCCGTCAGACTGACCTGATCCAGGCTCTTGCGCTCGCCGAAGGTCCGCATGAGTTCGTAATTCGTTCCGCCGAGTTCAAACCAGATATGCCCGCCCATCGGACTTTGGTCCCAGGGCGTAAAACGCTCCCTTAGATTATCCTGTCCCCGGCGGTCCCCCAGACCGTAAAAAAGCGCCTTGATAAAATGCAGCACCGTCGTTTTGCCGCGCTCATTCGGCCCGTAATAAATGCAGGCACCGGCCGGAAAACGCAGGGTATAATCCTTCAAACCGCCGAAGGCTTTGATATAAATCGCTTGTAATCGCATGCGTCCCTCCTCAGCTTATTAAGTCGCCGCGAAAGGCGTCCAGACCCAGACGCAGGGCCAGTTCATAGATGTCCCGCTCTTCGCCGCTGCTTGCGGCCATCTTCTTTTCCATATCCCGGAAGAAAAGCCCTCTCAAAGAGTCTTCTTTTCTGAGTTTGTCTTCATCGTATCTGAAACGCGTCTGATCCTCGATTCCGGAAATAAGATAGCCCGAACTTTCCAGATGCTGTTTAAGCTGTTCGGGATCGGGAATGTACTGCCCCGCACTCTCCCCTTTTAAATGAAGAGACCAGCAGCATTTTTCGTCCCGGAAACGCCTTGACGCCTCGTCGATCTGCGCCCTGATCTGCTGCAGGGCCTCTTCCGCATTAGAAGCGGCCTCCAGCGTCACA
Organism: uncultured Fastidiosipila sp.; assembly: GCA_938014865.1. Taxonomy (GTDB): domain Bacteria; phylum Bacillota; class Clostridia; order Saccharofermentanales; family Fastidiosipilaceae; genus JAAYZH01. Next base: position 2,436 of record CALLQJ010000238.1, on the reverse strand, counting down.
TCGAGGCTGCGAAAGACCCGGACGGCCAGCGGCAGAAGGCGGCTGTCTCGGAGCTTCGCGCCTTCAAAACGCAGAAGCCGGGCGCCTTTTTCGCCCTCGTCTTTTTTCGAGCTGCCCTGCGGGGCGCCGCAGAAGGAAAAATACACCGGACCCGCTTGTCTCAGCGTCTCATCCGTGGCATGGACATGGGCCAGGGCCAGATAATGAAAGGGAGAAGCCGCCAGGTCTTTAAGGTCAATCGGGTTATAAAGCCCGCCCGGCCCCTGCCGGATTTCTCCGTGCAATACCGCCAGGGCCAAGGGACAGTCCGAAAGCTTGCCCTCCGCCTCGGCGGCTTCGTACGCCGCCTCAATTTTCGGCAGCAAGGGTTCCCGCTGATACACCTGCCGGAAGCCCGCCCCGCTCAGGGAAAAGCCGAGTTCCGGGAAAGGAAGACAGCACGGCTCAATCAAAATATAAACCTCTTCCGGCCAGAAATTTTCCCGGCGGTAAGGCGATAACGGATCCGCCGGATCATGATTTCCCGGCGTAATAAAGACCGGGCAGTCCGGGGACGCAAAGTCCGAGAGCATGCTGCGGATCCGCATAAGTTCTTCTTCCGTAAGCGCGGCCTGCTCCAGAAAATCACCCGCCAGAAGCAGGGCCGAGGCCTTTTCCCGCCGGGCCGCCGCCAGAAGCCGGGTAAAGACAATAAAGCGTTCTTCGCGTTTCTCCCGGTCCCGGCCGCCGGCGCCCAAATGCAGGTCGCCGCTGTGCAGCACGTTTACAATTTTTTTCTTCTCTTCCATCCCGCCACCTTCTGTCCTTGACAAAAGCCCGCTTGCAGCTTTGTCTTTGATCTCTTTTCAGGATAGCATGCCCGCCTCTTAACATAAACGTTTCTTTCTTTTGTTAGAATAAGGCGTAAAATATGACAATCTGATCATTTCTGATCGTATAAACTCTGATTTGAGGAAAAAATATCAAGCTGTAAAAGCTGTTAAAAGAGGTATATTAATATGGCAAATTTAGCAAACGGTGTTTTATTTCAGTCTTTTGAATGGGAAATGGCGTCCGACGGCAAGTTCTATGATCGTCTGGCGGCATTAGCGCCCGAGCTTTTGGCCCGCGGCATTGACGCCGTCTGGCTGCCGCCCGTTTTCAAGGCGACATCGGTTTTTGATGTCGGCTACGGCACCTATGACTTATATGATTTGGGTGAATTTAATCAGAAAGGCCAGGTCCGCACCAAATACGGGACCTGGAAACAGCTCAAGGCCTGCATCGATGCCCTGCACGAGGCCGGCCTGATGGTCTATATGGACGTGGTCTTAAATCACAAGGCCGGTGCGGATTACACCGAAACCTTCAAGGCCGTTCCCGTCGACCCCGACGACCGCAACAAAGAATGCGGGGACGTCCGCGAAATCGAAGGCTGGACGGGCTTTGATTTCCCGGGGCGCAAAAATAAATATTCGGACTTTAAATGGCATTACGAGCATTTTACCGGCATCGACTACGATGAAAAGACCGGCGAAAAAGGCATTTTCCGCATCCTCGGCGAGAACAAAGGCTGGGCCTACGGCGTCTCCGGCGAGCTCGGCAACTTCGACTATCTGATGTTTGCCGACATCGATCACAATCACCCCGAAGTCAGGGCCGAGCTCCTGCGCTGGTCGGACTGGTTTATCGAGAAGACGGGCTGCGACGGTTTCCGCATGGACGCGGTCAAGCACATCGATGATTATTTCATGAAAGATTTTACCGAACACATCGAAGAGCGGCAGGGCAAGGATTTTTATATTTTCGGCGAATACTGGCACGGTGATTTAAAGGAATCCGGCGATTATTTGGAAGATATTAAATACAATATGGATATTTTCGATGTCCCCCTGCACTTTCATATGCAGCAGGCGGCGCAGAATCAAGACTACGACCTGCGCGGCATTTTCGCGGATACCGTGGTGCAGAAATATCCCCTGAACGCCGTAACCTTCGTGGACAATCACGACAGCCAGCCCGGGCAGTCCCTGGAATCCTGGGTGGACCGTTCCTTTAAAGAGCGGGCTTATGCCCTGATTCTGCTCAGAAAAGACGGCTACCCCTGCGTCTTCGCCGGCGACTACTACGGCATTTCCGGAGGCGAGTACCCGCAGGAAGACCTGCAGTATGACATCAACCGCCTCCTGGAGCTTCGCGCCAATTATGCGCACGGGGAGCAGAAAGACTATTTTCAGGAGGCCCAGCTCATCGGCTGGAGCCGCGGCGCTGTCCCCGAAGATGACGGGCTGCTGGCGGTGGTCATGTCCATGAAGGCGGAGGGCAGCATTGAAATGGACTTCGGTCCGGAAGCGGCCGGCCGCCGTTTCCGTGACTACCTGGACCGTTTTGACGAGATCATTGAACTGGACGAAAACGGGCGCGCCGCATTCCCGGTAAAAGCTGCTAGTCTTTCCT
>CALLQJ010000237.1 GCA_938014865.1 uncultured Fastidiosipila sp. | reverse complement strand
GATGTAGATGATAAACTGATTAAAGCGGCGAATGAGCTGCGCCGAGACATAAATATCCTGCGGGCCCTGAATGTAATTTTCGCTGCGCAGGAAGCCGTAGCCGTCCGGCATCAGTTCCAGAATGCCGCAGCCTTTTTCTGCAGCTTTGGCCGGAGAAGAATCTTTTTCACGATCTTTCTTATCCTGATCCTGTTTAGACTTATCTTTCGATTCGTCTTTATTGTCTTTATTGTCTTTGCTTTTCTTATCGCGTTTATCGCGGGATTTCTGCTGCATTTTCCGGCGGCTCGGACGCGGCCTGGCCTGAAATTCATCGACCTCGAGCGTCTCATCCGCGGCAATTTTCTCATCCTCCGCTTCCCCGTTCTTATCTGCCTTCTGCCCCTCGTCTTTTTGACTGTCACTTTTTGCTTTTTCCGCTTTGTCCGAATCCGCTTTTTCTTTCTTTTCTTTCTTTTTTGCGCCCGTTTCGGACTTGCTGCTCATGCTTTTTGATTCTTTGGCTTTTTTCTCATCTTTATCTTCGGCGTCTGCCGGCTTTGCTGCCGCAGTTCCGTCTTCATCTTTCTGCATTTCGGACGCCAAAAATTCGGCCAGCTCTGCTTTGCGCATGCGCTGTGCCTTTCCTATGGGGAGTATCCCCGAAACGCGCACAATTTGAATCAAGTCTTTTTTCGACTTCGTAGCGAAAATATTGTCGGACATTAGGTTCTCCTCTTTATTGGGAATTATGCTTGGGTATTAAAACAATTCACTCGCAAAAAGCATAGCAGGAATCGGTAAAAACCAGAGAAACAGTATGATTATGCGGGAATGTACAAAACTGTACAACGGCATTATATAGTTATTGTTCAAAGAATGGCAAGTTCAATTATCGATTTTCTTTTTTCTTCTGCATTAAATAATTTTACGGCAGTCTGTGTTACTCTGATTAAGTACAAAGGAGGATGTTTATGTTCAAATATCTGGCGGCTCTTTTTATGGTGATCGACCATATTGCATACATTTTTGAACCTCTTTTGCCTCACCCTGCGGTCTTAGTCATGCGCTCGATAGGACGCCTGGCTTTTCCGATGTTTGCCTATGCCCTGGCCAGAGGCTACAACCGCACCCGCAATATATTCTATTATTTTCTGCGGCTGAGCTTTTTTGCGGTCATCACGCAGATTCTCTTTACCGTGCTTACCCGTCACTTTAATCTGACGCAGTTTTTATTTCAAAACGTACTGATTACCTTTGTGCTCGCCTTCGGCCTGATGGTCGGCATTGATCTGATCGAGCGCTCCTCCATGGATCTTATGGTGATGATGCGGCCGGTGCTTTCGGAAGGCGAGGTCAATAAACGTTTCAGCCCCGGCGGGATCCGCCTGCCTTCATGGCTGGGCACCGTCACCGGTATTCTGCTGATCATCGCAAGCCTCTGGCTCTGTTTTGTCATCAGCCCGGATTACGGGCTTTACGGTCTGCTGACCGTCTTGATCTTTCAGCGCACGGACCGCTCGGAGCCCTCCTACGAACGCAGCATGCGCAAAGACCTGAAAAGGCGCCGCTTTTTAAAATATTTTCTTTATGATCTGCTCTTGAATCTGCTCTTTGTCTACGGCAATTACCGCAGTTACGGCAATGATTTTTATACCTGGATCCAGTTGTTTTCCGTGCCGGCCGTGCTTTTGTTCCCGCTTTACGAAATCAGCCCGAAGCCTTCGAAATTCGGAAAATATTTCTTTTACGTTTTCTATCCCGCACACTTCTGTCTGCTTCTGGTTTTGCGCGCGCATCTGATTTTATGAAGCATTTAACGTTCCGGCACTCGGAAAAGATCGTCAAAAGAGTCCGCAGAGATCATTTCCGCGGACTCTTCTTCTTTCTGGGGCTTGCAGACGGACTCGAACCCCCGACCTGCTGATTACAAAACAGCTGCTCTGCCAGCTGAGCTATGCAAGCGCTTAGAACGAAGTTAATTCTACCATATCTTAAAGACTTGTCAAAACCTCAGCAGAGTTTTGCCGGATCGCCGACTTCATTGAGGGTCTGCTCATCCATAAGCCCTTTTTCCAGGATCAAAGAGCGCATGGACCGCCCCGTCCTGAGCGCCTCCTTGGCCAGCTCCGAGGAGCGTCTGTAGCCGAGGATCGGGGAAACGGCTGTGGCCAGATAGGTGCTTTTTTCGAGCTGATGCGTCATCCGTTCTTCGTTCACCGTAATGCCGGCAATGCACTGATCGGCGAAAATCCCGAGAATATTCGTCATCGTATCCAGGGATTCGAAAAGATTATAAAAAAGCACGGGTTCAAAGGCATTCAGTTCCAGCTGTCCGCTAGACGCCGCCAGGGTCACCGTTAAATCATTGCCGATGCAGTTAAACGCCACCTGATTGACCGCTTCGGGAATGACCGGATTGATTTTCCCCGGCATAATCGACGAACCCGCCTGTACCGGCGGAAGATTAATTTCTCCGATTCCCGTCGCCGGACCGCTGGACAAAAGCCTGAGGTCATCGGCCCACTTATTAAGCGTCACGGCGCAGCCTTTGATGGCCGAAGAGACTTCTATGAAATCATCCAGGTTCTGCGTCGCATCAATAAGGTTCGGGGCAGAACTCAGTTCAATTCCGCAGACCTTGGAAAGTTCGGGCACCACCAGTTCCCGGTACGCCGGTGAGGCATTAATCCCGGTTCCGATGGCCGTCCCGCCCAAATTGACGACATATAAAGACTTTTCAGCGTCCCGGATCTTTTTAATATCGCGCCGCAGCGCAGAAGCCACGGCTGCAAAGGCCTGCCCGACGCGCATCGGAACGGCATCCTGCATCTCGGTCCGCCCCATTTTGAAAATCTCATGAAACTCATCGGCCTTCCGGTCCAGCACATTGATCAGGTGCTGCAGGGCTTCGATAAAAGGATTGAGCAGTTCAATAACGGCCAGGCGTCCCGCCGTCGGAAAAACATCATTGGTCGACTGGCTGCGGTTTACGTGATCGTTGGGATGCACCAGGGTATACTCGCCCTTTTTCCCGCCGAGCAGTTCAGCCGCACGATTGGCAATCACCTCATTGATATTCATATTAGCGGACGTCCCCGCCCCGCCCTGAATGGCGTCAACAATAAACTCACTGCTGAGCTGGCCGTTCAGGATCTCATCGCAGGCTGCCACGATGGCCCGGCCGATTGCAGGGTCGAGCTCTCCGGCGAGCATATTCGCGCGGGCACAGGCTTTTTTCACCCGGGCCAGATTCGCGATAAGGACCGGATGCATCGGGCGCAGGGTAATCGGGAAATTCCGGGAGGCTCTGAGACTCTGTACCCCGTAATAGGCATAGTCCGGGACCGGCATTTCCCCGACGGAATCGCGTTCAATGCGGAAATTGTCTTCTCTGGGCATATGCACCTCGTTTCATACGCATAGTGATCGAAAAAGTCTGAGGTCTTGCCGTCCGGCTTCGCGGCGGCAAAACAAAGCAGAGACAGGGAAAAGCTTTACTTTAAAAAGCACAGACACGGCCCTCGCCGCGCCGCTTTCCCGAATCTTTTATTATTATAAAATATATACAAAATAAATTCATTATTCAGAACGTTTTCTGAAGATTTTCCTTATCCGTCTGTATCCGCCGCAGGCAGAGGCTTCCGGCGGCCGCAGCACGCCCCGGTCTCTAAAAAAAGCAGCAGGCGCCGAATTCCCGCCTTCAAAGCGGCATCTTTTCTTTGACCGTCAGGGAAAAAAGGCTTAAAAAGCACGAAAAAGCCCGATTTTACGCTATTCTATTGACACCTGCCGACGCAATCTACATAATGATTTGCGAATCTAATTTAGGAGGATCCATATGAATAAAAATGAACTGATTGATTCGGTTGCCAAGAAAACTGAACTTTCCAAGAAAGATTCAGAGGCTGCTGTTAACGCCGTTCTTGAGACAATCGCTGAGACGTTAGAACAAGGGGAAAAGGTTGTGCTGGTCGGTTTCGGTACATTCGAAGTCAGAGAGC
>CALLQJ010000236.1 GCA_938014865.1 uncultured Fastidiosipila sp. | reverse complement strand
ATAGTTGAGATGAAAGAGCGCAAGCTCCGCATCGAAGATGCGCTGGCAGCTACCCGTGCCGGTGTGGAAGAAGGCGTTGTCCCCGGCGGCGGTACGACTTATATCAACGTTCTGCCGGTTGTGGCCGAACTGCTTGAGAAGACAACAGGCGATGTCCAGACCGGTGTGCAGATTGTGCTGCGTGCCCTGGAAGATCCGGTACGTCAGATTGCCGTGAACGCGGGCCTGGACGGCAGCGTTATCTGCGAAGGCGTAAAACATAAGGATAAGGGCGTGGGCTATGACGTGATCAGCGAAGACTATGTAGACATGGTCGAGGCCGGTATCGTCGATCCTGCGAAGGTTACCCGTTCCGCTCTGCAGAATGCCGCATCGATTGCTGCAACGCTTCTGACTACAGAGGCCTGTGTGGTGGACATTCTCGAGCCTGAACAGCCTGCTGCGCCTCAGCCCGGCATGTATTAATAAAGAAGTAAAAGAACGTTCGAAGGCTGCTCCTTTTCAGGGGCAGTCTTTTTTTGGGCTTTTCCGGGGCCGGCGATGCTTTGCGGCCTCTCTTTTGCTTTGCACGGGCAGGGGATGGAGTAGTATAGTAGTTTTATACTTTGACAGTCGGAAGGAGAACGCAAGTGAAACTGATTAATCACGGCAAAACAAAGGATGTCTATGCTTTAGACAACGGCCATTATCTTCTGAAGTTTAAAGATGATGTGACCGGCAAAGACGGGGTCTTTGATCCCGGTGCCAATGAGGTCGGCCTGAAAATTGAAGGCATGGGCAATCTGGGGCTGAGACTCAGCAAATACTTTTTTGACATATTGGAAAAAGAGAACATCAAGACCCATATGGTAGCCGTCAATACGGACGAGAACACCATGGAAGTTGAGAAGGCCGAAGTCTTCGGTGCCGGTCTGGAAGTGATCTGCCGCTATAAAGCCGTCGGCAGTTTTTACCGCCGTTACGGCAAATACGCCGAAGAGGGACAGGATCTGGACGCCTATGTGGAAATCACCGTTAACGATGATGAAGCAGGGGACCCGCTGATCACCAAAGAGGCCTTGCTGCAGCTCGGCATCTTAAAAGAAGGCGAGTACGAAGTCCTGGTTGAAGAAACGAAGAAAATCTGCGAGATCATCCGCAAGGTGCTCGCGGACAAAGGCCTGGTGCTTTACGATATCAAGCTGGAATTCGGACGCATCGGCGAAGCGGGCGAGATTGCCTTGATCGATGAAATTTCCGGCGGCAATATGCGTGTTTATAAAGACGGCGAATACGTAGAGCCGCTCAAGCTTGAACAGTATATTCTCGCGGAATAAATGCTTGCGGGCCGCCGGGCTCAAAGTGTTTTAAACGTAAAGAAGCCTCCGTTAAACCGGGGGCTTCTGTTTTGGATCTTTTCCTTTAACGGCTCAATTTTTTCAGGCTTTGCGGCGCTGCTCGAGGAGCTTATGCCGCAGATCACGCAGGCGGCGCTCATAGTTTCGAAGTTCGCGTTCCAGATCGCGTATCTCATTTTGCACCAAAAGATCAGTGAAGACATTGTCAAAAATAATGTCCAACGCCTGCCGTCCGAAGGTGTTTTTGAGTCCTGCCGGCACCGTCTCCCGGAGATCATAAAGTTCATCTTCGAGCCGGTCTGAGGCACGATCTAAATCATGGAGGATTTCATTTACATCACTGATGTGTTTCCTTTTGCTGACACCGGAGATTAAGCCGCCGCCGAGCAGGTCAATCGTCCCCCAGTTTCCGGCGCGTTTAAGGCTGCTGAGCGCCTCGCTGCATAAGTCCAGGCAGTCATCGCAGGCACGCAGTGCTTCGTCAAGTTCTTTGCGGTAGGTCATGATCGTTCCGGTTTCCTTTCATGATATTCTGCACTTGGCTAAGTGCAGAGGCATTCTGCCGAACACTCAGAGTCTGCTCACGCCGCTTTTTCTCGCGGCTTCTTCTACGGCTGCGGCAACGGCAGGGGCAACCGCAGGATCAAAGGCATCCGGCATGATGTGTTCGGCATCCAGTTTATCGGCCGGCACAAGGTCAGCAATCGCTTTAGCCGCTGCGGCATTCATGGCATCATTTATATCCGATGCCCGGCAGTCGAGAGCACCGCGGAAAATGCCCGGGAAGGCCAGGACATTGTTGATCTGATTCGGAAAATCCGAGCGTCCCGTAGCGACCACGCGTGCCCCTGCCGAAAGTGCCTTGTCCGGCATGATTTCGGGGATCGGATTGGCGCAGGCGAAGACGATCGGATCGTCCGCCATTTTCCGGACCATTTCTTCGCTCAGTACGCCTGCCGCCGAGACGCCGATGAATACATCGGCTCCTTCAATGACCTCAGCGAGCGGGCCGGAGAGTTTTTCGGGATTGCTGTGTTCCGCAATTTCCGCTTTGTAAGGATTCATATGCGCTCTGCCTTTATAAAGTGCTCCCTTGGAGTCACACATGATGAGGCGGGAAGGATCCAGGCCGGAAGCCGTCAGAAGCTTGCTGACGGCGATTGCCGCCGCTCCCGCACCGTTTATCACCAGACGGATTTTATCGATGGATTTGCCGACGACCCGCAGGGCATTGATCAAAGCCGCCAGGGTCACAACGGCCGTTCCGTGCTGGTCATCGTGAAAAATGGGGATATCGGCCTTTTCTTTTAACGCTCTTTCAATTTCAAAGCAGCGCGGGGCCGCGATATCTTCTAAATTGATGCCGCCGAAAGACCCCTGCAAAAGCAGGATGCTCCGGATGATTTCCTCACTGTCCTGCGTCTTCAGGCATAAAGGAAAAGCATCCACGCCTCCGTAAGCCTTAAACAAAGCACACTTGCCTTCCATGACCGGCATAGCCGCCTCCGGTCCGATATTGCCCAGGCCGAGAACGGCGCTGCCGTCGGTTACCACGGCAATGAGATTGTGCCGGCGTGTATAAATGTAAGAGTTATTAATATCTTCCTGAATCTTCAGACAGGGGTCGGCCACACCGGGCGTATAAGCGAGCGCAAGCTCTTCGGCGGTGGATACCGGTGCCCGCGGGGTAATTTCCAGTTTTCCCTTCCATTCGCGGTGTTTCTGCAGTGCCAGGGATTCTTGATTGTCCATATCTTCCTCCGTGCATTATAATAACTTAATTGTAACATTGAATTATCCGGCAAGCGGAAAAGGAGCAGAGGATGAAGTACAGAACAGAAAGAGACAGTCTCGGCGAGGTAAAGG
>CALLQJ010000235.1 GCA_938014865.1 uncultured Fastidiosipila sp. | reverse complement strand
AATGCTTTTATTTGATACCCATACCCATTTAAACGAGGCGGCGTATCAGGATGACCTCGAGGAGGTGATCGGACGGGCGGAGGATGCAGGCGTCAGGCTGATGAATGTCATCGGCTATGACCTGGCGTCTTCTGCGGAAGCCGTGCGTCTGGCGAAGGAGTACCCGCTGCTGCGGGCGGTGATCGGCATTCACCCGCATGATGCGGATCAGTGGGATGAAGAGGCTGAGCAAGAGCTCCGCGGTCTTTTGGAGGCGGACGAAGCAGGCTGTATTGTCGGTATCGGAGAAATCGGCCTGGACTACCATTTCGATGAGCGCCACGCCGACGAGGTGCAGCTTGCGGCCTTTAAAGGGCAGATGAAACTGGCTTATGACTATGACCTGCCTTTTGTGGTGCATGACCGCGATGCGCATCAGGATTCAATCAGAGCCGTCCGGCAGATGCAGGAGGCCGGGCTTCTGCGCCCGGATCCGGGTGTTTTCCACTGCTATTCCGGCTCGGCAGAATTTGCCGAAGAACTTTTGAAGCTGGGCTTTTATTTAGGCCTCGACGGTCCGGTGACCTTTAAAAATGCCAGGCGGCCCGTGGAGAATGCCAAGAGGCTGCCCGCGGAGCGCCTGCTGATTGAGACGGATTGCCCGTACCTGACCCCGGAACCGCACCGGGGAAGACGCAATGAGCCGGCTTATGTCCGCTATATTGCTGAACGTATTGCCGAAATACGCGGCGTCTCTTCGGAAGATCTGGCCGAAAGAACGTTCCGAAATGCTTGCAATTTATTTCAAATTGAAGTAAAAAAGTTAAGAGAAAATGTCAGAGAAACCGGGACGCGCACTTGCCTGAATTTGCTTTCGGCAAGCGTGCCCGGGTTTATTATGCGCGACAGAGAGAATAAAGACAGGATGAAAGAGGAGGATGTGATCATGTCCTTTAAAAGGACACTTAGTATATGTCTGTCACTGGTGCTTTTGCTGCTGACAGGCTGCAATACGGCGGCTCAGAAAAAGGGTGAAAGCAGGAGGACTCTGCTTCCGCGGCATACGGTGATGCGGGAAACAAAGAAAGAGGCAACGGAAAAAAGCGCCGAACGTCCGGCGCCCCTGAAGAGCACGACGGAAAGGGAGACGGAAGCGGCTTTGTCCGAAACGTCCAAGAAAACAGAGCCCTCGGAAAGCAGCACCGCCGAGCCGAGAGCGGCCGGGACAGCTGAGTAAGCGAGCGAAGCAACAGAAGCGACAGAAGACGCAGAGCCGACGGAAGAAACAGAAGCTGAAGAAGAGACGGAAGCGACGGACACTGTTTCGACGATTTCCCCGGATCTCTGCCCCCCTGAATCCGAGCCTAAAGACGATGCCTACTTTGCCGACAGCCTCTTTATCGGTGATTCGAGGATCGAGGGCCTGATGCTTTACGGGACACTTTATGATGCGGATTTTATTTACGGCAAAGGCTTTAATATAGGCGAATATTTCCGCAAAGACCTGGGGATCAACGGCGGCGGGACGGCCGCAGCCTTGATTGACCGCAATCGCGGCCGCTACGGCGAAGTCTACATTGCTTTCGGCATTAACGAGACAGGCTGGCCGCTTGACAGCTTCATTTCGCATTATGAAGACGTGGTCCGTGATATTATGGAAAAGCAGCCGCAGGCGAATATTTACGTGCAGGCCATTTTGCCGGTCGCGCATTCGCAAGACGGCAATGCCTATGTCAATAATGAGGTGATCGGACAATTCAACCGGCGCATTGAAGACCTGGCGCAGACCCTGGGGGTTTATTTCCTGGATCCGAGCGAGGCCGTGGCGGCGGCGGACGGCAGCCTCCCGGAAGATGCGGCCACGGACGGCATTCATTTCGGCAGAGCGTATACACTGAAATGGCAGGATTATATTGCCCGGCATGTGGTGCCGAGAAAATCCTGAACGAAAAAAAGAACGAACGGGGGAGTGGAAGTTTAAAAATGAAAATTCAGAAAAAGAGCCTAAAAGATTATGCGGGGCGTGCTGCTGCCTTTCTGGCAGCCTGCCTCCTGCTTTTCCTTTCCGGCTGCGGCGGGAAGCAGCAGACGATTGCGGCTGGCGCGGATCTTGAAAGCTTGGGCGATCAGATTTTAGCGGCCGTCGAATGGCAGGATAAAGATCTCGCACCCTTGCCGGATCAGCTTTGGGACCGTTATATGGAGCAAGTTGAACGAGAGGATTTTTCACAGTATCTTGTGATTGCAGGCGGCGGCTCGACCGCGGAAGAAATTGCCCTCTTTGAGGCGAAAGATGAAGCGACGGCCGAAGCGACGGAAGAAGCGATGCAGGCGCGCTACGAGTATTTTCGGAAATCCTATGAAAATTACACGCCGGAGCAATTGGAAAATCTGGACGATCCCGTGCTCATCCGCAGCGGAAACTATGTCTTCAGTGTGATTTCACCGGACAATGCGGCTGCGAAAAAAGCCGTTGAAGACTGGATAGAGGCGCAGTAAAAGCAAAGCAGTTTTTATAATTGATAACAAATGAACACAAAGTGCATCTGAAGCAGCTGCAGCAAAAGGCAGCAGGAGAAAAAGAGGCAGACTATGGCATTTAATACATTCGTGTTTCTCTTTTTATTCTTCCCTTTTGCCGTGCTGCTTTTTTACTTGCCGGGGAAAGAAAAAACACGCCTGAATCTGCGGCGCAAAATCATCTTGTTTGTGCTGAGTCTGCTCTTTTATGCCTGGGGCGAGCCGAAGGCCGTCCTGCTGCTCTTTCTTTCCCTCAGCATCAATTACTTTATTTTGCGGGCGGAGTCGGAGGCAGAGGGCCTGAAAGCCAAGCTCCTCTTTGCCGCAAGCCTGCTTCTCAATATCCTCCTGCTCGCCTGGGGCAAATATTTGGCGCCGGTTTTGCCGCTCGGTCTGTCCTTTTATACTTTCCGTCTGCTGTCGGCAGCCTTTGATCTGCGAAAGCATAAAAAGAAGGGCGAGAACCTGCGCTTTTCTTACCCGGATTTTGCCGTCTATGTATCTTTCTTCCCGCAGCTGACGGCGATCTCGGCCGGGCCGATCGCGCGCTTTGATCACTTTCTCCCCCAGCTTCGGGAGATGAAGGCCGAACTCTGGCAGCTGAGTGCGGGGCTCAGGCGATTTTTGCCCGCGCTCTTTGTCAAGGTTCTTTTGGCCGACGGGATTTTTGATTTGTGGCAGCGGCTCGCGGGTCCCGAAGCGATTGCGCTTCCGGGCTTTGCTGAGGCTTTGACAGCATCGCTTTTATACAGTTTTTATATTTATCTGGATTTTTCCTCTTATTCCAAAATGGCCTCGGGGCTCAGCCTGATCTTCGGCTTCCGCAGTCCGAAAAACTTCAACAAACCCTATCGCTCCGCCTCCGTTTCCGACTTCTGGCGGCGCTGGCACATTTCCCTGAGTTCCTGGTTCCGCGACTATGTCTACATTCCCTTGGGCGGCAACCGCAAGGGTGCTTTCCGGCAGGGGCTGAATATCCTGATTGTCTGGCTTCTGACGGGGATCTGGCACGGTTCAAGTCTGAATTTTGTGATCTGGGGGCTCTATTATGCAATCTGGCTCCTCCTGGAAAAATTTTATCTCGGAAAACATCTTTACCCGAAGCTTGCCCTGCCTTTTCGGCGCCTCATTACGTTTTTGATCGTCAATCTGGGCTGGGTCTTTTTTGCCTTCCCGAAAAAAGCCGAGCTTTCGGCATTCTTGGCCGCGCTCACGGGGCAGAACGGCTTAAGCAGCGGCACGGCCCTTTACCTGATTTCTTCCCACAGCCTGCTCATCATTCTGGCACTGCTTTTTGCCTTCGACCTTCCGGAGGCCTTCTTCCGGGATATCGGCAGGAAGCTGCGGCGCCGGCCGGTCCTTTATAAACTCTTGTATTTCACGGGAATGGCCGTGATCTTGCTCTTGTCCGTCAGCTTCATCATTGACCGAAGTTTTTCTTCGTTCTTATACTTTAATTTTTAGGAGAGATTATGCGGACGGTAAATAAAATCATGAGTGTTTTGCTGATCGCCTGTATGGCGGCTTTCGGTCTTTATCCGATTCTCAGGACCCCGGCGGAATTTTCCCCGACGGAACGAAGGCCCCTCAAACAAGCGCCCGATTTTTCGGCCGAAGCATTTTTCAGCGGAGACTATGCGGAAAAAAGCGCCGCCTTTCTCCTGGATCAGACGGCGGGCCGGGACTTCTGGCTGAGCCTGAAAGGGGAGACGCAGTACCGGGCCGGGGCGGGCGACAACGGCAGAATCTACTTTGCCGACAAAGATTACATGATGGAAATGCAGCGCGAAATTTCGGGGGAGCGCCTGGAACGCAATATCAGCGATTTCATTGCCTTTAAACAGAAGTATTTCCCCGGGGAAGAAAAGCCCGCTGCCTTGCTTCTCCTGCCGAGTGCAGCGGGGGTTTACCCGGAGCTTTTGCCGCCGGCAGCGCCCGAAGCGCCCCAAAGCCCGCTTCTCCGGGCGGCGAAGCGGCAGGCGGAGGCGGGCGGCCTGATTTTCCCGCGGGTCTATGAGCGTCTGATATCGGCCAAAAGCGGCAGTGATCAGCTTTACTTCAGAACTGATCATCACTGGACCCAGCACGGGGCGGCCAAGGCGGCCGACGCCTGGCGGCAGGCCTTAAAAAAAGAGGATCCGCAAAAGGATTATCGTGTCGCCTTGCAAAGCAAGGATTTTGCCGGCACGACGCTGGCAAAAGGCAAGCGTTTCTTTTATACGCCCGACCGGATTGAAAGCTATATTGCACGCTCGCAGGATGCGATCTGTCTTTATGATGCGGAGGGCGAGCTGCTCCGCAAGGGCATTTACGATCCCGAAGCCCTGAAAGGCTACGATCAGTATACCTATTTCACCGGTGATAATCGTGACTTCCTGCGGATCGAAACGGGCGAGCACTCGGGCGGGCACCTGCTCCTGATCAAAGACTCGTATGCCAACGCCCTGATTCCTTTCCTCTGCCCCTACTTTGAACGCATCACCGTCGTCGACCTGCGCTATTACGGCGAATCGATGGAAGAGCTGATGGCGAGAGGTCCTTATGACGAGCTTTTGTTCGTCTATAATGTCGTGACGCTGGCGGAAGATAACAATACCTTTAAGCTCTTAAATTAAAGCGTCAGCCCCGGGCCCGGGCGGGGGGGCGACTTGTAAAATAAACTGAAATAAAAAGGCTCATCACGGAAGGTTGGGGGATCGGTAACGAACCCCGGGAAGAGTAAGATAACGAATAAGTGAAAAGAAGTACTTGTCATCACGAA
>CALLQJ010000234.1 GCA_938014865.1 uncultured Fastidiosipila sp. | reverse complement strand
TCCCGCCTGAGCCGGCTCAATTTATTTTAAGATCCCTGAGTTTCACTTTTTATTCAGCCTCGAGGCCTTGGTCGAGAGGCTGATTCTTTTGGCCGGAATATCCACGTCCAGGACCATCACCCGGACCTGCTGTCCGCTGTGAAGGTAGTCCGAAGGATCCTTCACAAAGGCATCGGCAATTTCCGAAATATGAACCAGCCCGTCCTGATGCACGCCGATATCCACAAAAGCCCCGAAGGACGTGACATTTCTGACTACCCCCGGCAGGATCATGCCGCTTTTTAAGTCTTCCATGCTGCGCACGCTCTTGCTGCGCTCGGGCATCTCCCGGAGCTTTCTCGGATCGCGGCCCGGTTTGGCCAGTGCATCCAGAATATCATCCAGAGTATGCCGGCCGCAGCCCGCCGCTCGGGCCAGCTGCTCTTTTTCTTTGCCGGAAAGCCTCTTCGCCCGGGAAGCGGCCTTTGCCGGATCTGAACTTTGCAGAAGCGCCAGGATTTTTTCCGCCGCCTCATAAGACTCCGGATGAACGGAGGTATTGTCCAAAAAGTTCTCGCCGCCCGGAATGCGCAGGAAACCGGCACATTGTTCAAAGGCCTTAGGGCCTAAACGCGGAACCTTTTTCAGCTCCTCGCGGCTGTGAAAGGGCCCGTTCTCTTCCCTGTAAGCGACGATATTCTCCGCCAGGCTCTTCCCGATTCCCGCGATCCGGCTCAGGAGCGCGGCAGAGGCGGTGTTAAGGTCACAGCCGACCTTATTCACACAGTCTTCGGTAACTTTATCCAGCCGGTCCCGGAGTTCCGTCTGCTTCATATCATGCTGGTACTGCCCCAGTCCGAGGGCAGCCGGATCGATTTTCACCAGTTCCGCCAGGGGATCCTGCAGCCTTCTGGCCAGAGAAACCGCACTGCGATGGGATACATCCATATCCGGAAACTCTTCCGCCGCAGCAGCCGAGGCCGAATAGACCGAGGCGCCGGCCTCATTCACGATCAGAAGCGGCAGCTCCTGTGTCTTTTTCTTGCCGGAATCCGTAAGAAAACTTTCCGTTTCCCGCGTCGCCGTTCCGTTCCCCAAAGCCAGACAATCGACCCCATAGTCAAGAATCAAACGCTCCACGGTCCCGGCCGCGTCTTCGATATTATTCTGCGGCGGCAGCGGATAAATGGTATCGACGGCCAGTACGTCCCCCTGCGGGCTGCAGACGGCCAGCTTGCAGCCGTTCCGAAAGCCCGGATCAAGTGCCAGGACTGTTTTTCCCCGAAGCGGCGGAGCCAGCAGGGCACTGCGCAGATTGTCCTCAAAAATCCGCATCGCTTCTTCATGCGCCGCCTCGGTTTTTTCGCTCCGCAGTTCATTTTCCAAAGACGGTTTCAAAAGCCGCTTCCAGCTGTCCTCACAAAGTTCGGCGATCAAAGGCTGCTTATCCGGCATCCGATGAAAAAAGCCCTCCAGCTCCCGGGCCAAGCTCCCCGATTGATCGTTCAGCTTTACCCGGAGTTTGCCTTCCCGCTCACCGCGGTTAATCGCCAGCACCTGATAGCCTTTAAGCGTTTTAAAATCC
>CALLQJ010000233.1 GCA_938014865.1 uncultured Fastidiosipila sp. | reverse complement strand
TAAGGCCCGCCGAATCCGAGCGGAAGCCCTAAAACTTGTCCTTCGCCGACGGCAATATCTGCCCCGGCCTCCCCCGCCGACTGCAAAAGCGCGGCGGCGATCGGATGAATGCCCGCAACCAGCAAGGCTTTCGCTTCATGCACAAGGGCAGCCGCTGCCTCCAGGTCTTCGATCAGGCCGTTAAAATTCAGCTGCGGAATAAAAACACCGGCGGTCTTCTTATCGAGCATCGCAGCCATCGCGTCCAAATCACACAAACCGTCTTTTTGCGGGATCAAGTCTAATTCGGCGCCGAGCCCCGCAGCATAGGTCCTGCAGACTTCAATGTACTGCGGATCTGCCGTTGCGGCGATCAGGCAGCGGGTCTTGCGCCTTGTCCGGCACATATTGAGCGCCTCGGCCGCTGCCGTCGCCCCGTCATAGAGGGAGGCATTGGCACAGGGCAAGCCGAAAAGCTCTGAGACCTCGGTCTGAAATTCAAAGATGATCTGCAGTATCCCCTGGCTCAGCTCCGCCTGATAAGGGGTATAAGCCGTTAAAAAAGATTCCTTGCCCGGAATGCTCCGGCAAAGCGCCGGAATATAATGCCGGAAGGCTCCGGCCCCGCGGTAAATATCCTTAAAGACTTGGTTTTTCTGAGCCATGCTCTCCAGTCGTTCCTCCGCTTCCGCTTCGCTGAGGCCGGACGGTAAATCAAGGGATTCGAGCATCACTTCTTCAGGAATATCCCGGTACAGCTCGTCGGGATGCCTGAGGCCTATTGCATCGAGCATTTCCCGGCGGGCGCTCTTCTCACTCGGAACAAAACTTGTCATACTGTCTCCTTTTCAGCAATAAAAAACCGGCCCTCACGCAGAGCAGCCGGTTTTTTGATCAGAGTTCTTTCAGATACGCTTCGTACTCGGATGCGCTCATCAGATCTTCTGTCTCGGACACATCCTCAATCCGGACGATCCAGGTCTCATGCGGACTCTCATTTAAAAGTTCCGGTTCATCTTCCAGCGCCTCATTGACTTCTGCGATGACGCCGCTGACGGGACTGATGATTTCCGCCACGGCTTTGACGGATTCCGCCTCGCCGAATTCTTCGCCGACATCATACGTATCTTCTTCTTCGGGAAGGTCAACATAGACCACGTCGCCGAGTTCTTCGGCCGCGTATGTTGTAATGCCGACCAAAACGCTGCCGTCCTCATTTTCTTTGACCCACTCGTGGGATTTGCTGTACTTCAGTTCTTCAGGATAAGCCATAATGTCCTCCGCTCTTCTGCATTGATTGATGATTCAGTATTTTTATGCACTGAATAAATTACTTAATATGGATGGATACTTATTATACAAATGATAAGGAATTAAATATACGGACAACGTTTCAGGATTTTTTTGCCTTATAAAAAGGCAGCGGCACAACTTCCATGGGGATCAGGCGCTTGCGGACCTGTGCCTCAAGCGGATCGCCCGGCTTGACCTTGCCTTTTTCGACCAGCGCCATCGCCACCGCTTCTTCCAGATACGGAGCGTAAGTCCCTGAGCTCGTCTCGCCGATCTTTTCACCATTAAAAAAGACCGGACAATTTTCCCGCACGATGCCGCGGCCCGTCACCTTGAGTCCTATTCTCTCCCGCTTCGTTTCGCCTTTCAGAGCGTCGCGTCCGATAAAATCTTTCTGCATTTTTACCGCAAAATCCAAGCCGGCTTCGAGCGGGCTGATGCTTTCGGACATCTCATGCCCGTAAAGCGGCATCCCCGCCTCCAGACGCAGGGTATCGCGGGCACCGAGTCCGCAGGGCATCACCTTGCGGCCGTCTTCGTCTTCATACTTGAGGATTTCCCGCCAGATTTTAACGGCGGATTCCGGCCTGAGAAAAATTTCATAGCCGTGTTCACCGGTATAGCCGGTCCTTGCGATCAGGCAGTCCTCCCCGCACAAGGCCGTGTCCTGACTAAAGCGGTAATAGCCTCCGGGGAGCTTTCCCGCCGTCAAAAGGTTTTGCATGATCGTTTCCGTGGCAGGGCCCTGCAGCGCCAGGAGCGCACAGTCTTCCGAGACATCCGAAAAGCGGACGTCGCCTTCAAGATGTGCCGTAAGCCACTTTTTGTCCTTCTCCCGGTTCGCCGCATTGACAACGAGAAGATAGTGCTCCGGGTTAAAACAGTAGACAATAAGATCGTCTAAACAAAAGCCCTTTTCATTGCACAGGACCGTGTAGCGTACGCGGCCCG
>CALLQJ010000232.1 GCA_938014865.1 uncultured Fastidiosipila sp. | reverse complement strand
CTTTTGGTAGCACTCATTCAGGCCCTTCCTCAGATTATTACAACAATTGTGCAGGCCATCCCGGAAATTATAGCCGCCATTGTGAACGCCTTTGCCGGAAACATCGACAAGATCATCATGGCAGGGGTAGAGCTTTTTGTTGCCCTTATTGAGAATCTTCCGACCATTATCGCTGAGATTGTAAAGGCGGTGCCGCAGATTATTGAGGGCATCGTCAGCGCCTTTGGTTCTCTCATGTACAAGATCGTGGAAGTCGGCGGCAATATCGTCAAAGGTCTCTGGGAAGGCATCAAAGGACTGGCGGGCTGGATCTGGGACAAGGTATCCGGCTGGGCATCTGATCTTTGGAGCGGTATTAAGAGCTTCTTTGGCATCAGCTCTCCCTCAAAAGAAATGGCCTGGATCGGTGAAATGCTGGTAGAAGGACTTGCAGGTGCCATTGAACGCTCAGGCGGCAACGCGGTCAGGGCCAGCGAGGGCTTGGCAGAAGACATCAATAATGTGATGGGTCAGCGCGGAATAGATATGAGCGTGGCGCTGCCGACTGCTTTTCAGGTTCAGGCGGAAACGGCGGTAAGCGGTGCTTTGAGAGGGGTTACTCCAATAGGAGCTGCTCCACAGATCACAATCGAGCAGATGTTTGTTCGAAGCGAAGACGATATCCGAAGGGTTTCGCAGGAGCTCTATAACCTGATTGAAGCAGGCTCCAGAGCACAAGGCCGCTTCTCGCCGGCGTAAAAGGAAGGAGTGATGCAGGGTGGGATTTATCTATAACGACATTTCATCAAAAGACATGGATGTAAAAGCACGGCTCACTTCCTGGCAGGTGTCCGGCATGCTGAGAAACTACTCGGTTTCCATTCCCGGAAAGTACGGAGTGGCGGACTTAGCTGCAGATATGGATGCCAGAGAAATCTCGGTGTCCCGTTCCATCTTTCCCATGTTTCGCTTTTCCGATCTGGTAGAAACCTTAGACCGGATTGCGCTCTGGCTTTCCCCGGTCGACGGCTTAAAACAGCTGATTTTTGATGATGTACCGGATCGTTATTTTATGGCAAGGCTAAAGGACAAGGTGGACTGCGAAAGAGTCATCCGTGCAGCCGG
>CALLQJ010000231.1 GCA_938014865.1 uncultured Fastidiosipila sp. | reverse complement strand
CAGAAGACGAATTTCGGGCAAAGAAAAAAGACGTGCTGAATTTGCCGGAGGCAGGATCCTGAACACTTTATACTTATAAAATAAACGGTTTGCCGGAGAAAGGCTTCGGCAGGCCGTTTTTCTTTTTAGGGAGAGAGTTTTCACTTTTTGATATACACTTTTTCATTTGTGTGCATTCACTAAATAAAACGAAGAAAATACACTGAATACAGATGAAAAGCCTAAAAAAGGCGAAAATTATGATTTAGGAGGAGTATTAGAATGAAAAAGTTTTTATCAGGCGCTCTCGCCCTCATGCTGACATTTTCCTTAGCAGCCTGCGGCGGCAAGAACAACGATACGAACACGGATAACACGGAGAAAAAGACCGAAGCAGAAGCCACGGAAAAACCGTCAGAGCCGGAAAAAGAAACAGAAAAAGAACCGGAAAAAACGGAGCAGAAAGAGACCGAGGCGGAAAAAGAGCCGGAACAAGAAGAACGCACGATCACGATGCTGATCCAGCAGTCCAGAAACTTCGAAGGCTTGCAGAACATGATTGCAAAACTCGAAGACGAAGAAAAGATCATAACGGATGCACAAGTTGTCCCGGATGACGAAGCACTCAATATGATTAAGATGAAGCTCAATTCGGGAGAAGCACCGGACCTTATCGAATATAACGTGCCGGCGATCTACGATATTGTGGATCCGGCCGCAAATTTTGCCGATATGAGCGGCGAAGCCTGGGCCGAAAAACTGATTATTCCGGGCAATGTGACCTGCCATGCGGACGGCAAAATCTACGGCTTCCCCTTCCTTTCGGTGCCCGGGACACACGGCTTTATTTATAACAAAGATGTTTTCAGCGAGGCGGGCATTACGGAAGAACCGGAGACCTGGGATGAATTGCTCGAAGCCTGCGAGAAGATCAAAGCCATCGACATCGTTCCCATTTACATGCCCAAAGACAGCTGGGTTCCGCAGATTCTGATGACGGATAACTTTGCCAAAATCCTCGGACCGGAGGGTGCGGCGGATTTTGCGGACAAGGTCATGAAAAACGAAACGAAGTGGACCGATCATCCGGAATTCTTTGAAGTGATTGATACCTATCTCAAGCTTTATGAAGACGGCTATGTCAACGACAATTTCACCTCAGCCACCTATGACGATGCCATTGCCGCTGTTGCAAACGGTGAAGCGGCCATGCACTTTAACGGTGATTTCTTCGCGGCCAGCGTCCTGCAGGCCAATGAAGAAGCAAATGTCGGGATGTTCCCGCTTTCCATGTCGGGTGAAAATGAAGTGGTCAGTGAGAATATGTCGTCGGCCGGCTTTGTGGCCTATAAGAATTCAGAAAATCTTGAAACGGTGAAAGAGGTATTAAACCTCTGGGCCGCTCCGGAATACTGTAATCTCTACTTTGAAAACCGTCCGGCATTCCCCGCATTTAAAGACGTGGACGGCGGACCGGTGCCTTCCTATCTGGAAAATATCAATGAAGACTACATCAAGACCGGCAAGGCCATTCCGGAATTCAATTACTACGTCATGGATCTGAATGCACTTTGCGAAAGCACGCTTTATGTGTACTACGTGGACGCTCCCGCCAAAGGCAATATGGACGGACAGGAAATCATGGAAAAATTCCAAAAAGATTTCGAACAGTACATGGCAGATCAGGACAAGCCCGGTTTCTGAGCCCTAAAAATACGGGCGGTCTTTAAAGGCCGCCCGTTTTCCGAAAGTGAAGCACCCCTTAAGCGGGTGCTTTTTAACAGAGATGATCAGGAGGCCTATGAAATCATTCAATAAAAATCGAAGCTACCCCTTGTGGCTGACGCTGCCCGGTCTGGCCGTCTATACCTTATTCTTTATCGTGCCGATTGCGGCGGCGTTTTTATACTCTTTTACAAACTGGAACCTCAACGACATGAGCCAGGCCCGCTTTGTCGGCCTGCGGAATTTTAAAAGCCTTCTGCAGGACGATATTTTCCTGCGTTCCGTCGGCAATACTCTGCTCTTTGCCGCGGTGATAACTTTTTTCAAGACCCTGATCGGCCTACTCCTGGCACTTTTGGTCGTTAAGCCTTTTCCCGGCAACAGCCTTTTTCGCACCGTCTACTACCTGCCCTGCGTGCTCAGCACCATGATCGTCGGGCTTTTGTTCACGGCGATTCTGCGGCAGGACGGCCTGCTGAACAACTTGCTTTATGCGGCAGGGCTCGGGTCCGCCGCCCGGGACTGGCTCGGTTCGTATAAGCCGGCAATGTGCTGGATCATGATCACCGAAGTCTGGATGTGGGCAGGCTTCAGCATGTTCATTTTTATTTCGGGGCTGCAGGCGATATCGAAAGATTATTATGAGAGCGCCGAGCTCGACGGCGCAAATGCAAGACAGGCCTTTCGGCACATTACGCTTCCGCTGCTGGCGCCTTCCTTTACGGTCATCACGACCTTGAATATCACCGGCGGCCTTAAAGTCTTTGACCTGGTCTACGCACTGACCGGCGGAGGGCCCGGTTTCGATACGCAGGTGCTCAGCACCTATGTTTACCGTGCGTTCGGCTTAGGGCTGCTCGGCAAGTCGAGTGCGGCGGCCATTCTTCTGTCGCTGCTGATCGTTGCGGTGACCTTTGCCCTGAATCATTTTCTCAGGTCCATGGAGGTGGAGCGATAATGGAAAAATCTTACCGAAAATATCTGCGCACGGCCGTCGCGAGCCTGATTTCACTCTTCTTCTTTATCCCGATCCTCATGATGCTTTTAGGCTCATTCAAGACGCAAGGCGAAGTCTTAGCCCTTGACCTGAGCCTTCCGGAGGAATTCCGCTGGGAAAATTATGCCCACGTTTTAAAGACGGGGAGCATCCTGCGCGGCTATCTCAACAGCTTCATCATCACTAGCGTGTCGGTGGCTATGATTTTGCTCTTCGGGGCTCTCACCGGCATCATCATTTCGCGGCGCAAAGACAAGGGCAGCCGGATCATCTACGGCTATTATCTCTTCGGCCTGACCGCGACCATGCAGATGGTCACGACCTATGCCCTGATGATCAAGCTGCATCTCAACGGCACGTACCTGGGCGTCATTCTGGTCTTTGCCGCGATCAATCTGCCCTTCGCCGTTTTGACGTTTTCCTCTTTTGTGACCGGCGTTCCGATAGAAATTGATGAAGCGGCGCGCATAGACGGGGCGGAGGCACTGCAGCTGGTTTTTCGCATTCTGCTGCCGATCATGAAGCCGGTGACGGTAACGAATCTTATCATCTCCGCGATCGGGGTGTGGAATAATTTTCAAGTACCCTTGTATCTGATGAGCAGTTCAAAGAAAATGACCATTCCGATGACGGTCTTCAATTTCTACGGGCTCTATGCCCGGGACTGGCAGTATGTTTTTGCCGCCCTGACCATTACAATCTTGCCGGTTGTCATCCTTTATCTGGCTCTGCAGCAGTATATTGTCGAAGGCATGACCGCAGGTGCGGTAAAGGGCTGAGGAAACAAAAGCCCGGCCCTTGTGCAAGGGCCGGCGTGAGGAGAGGATGCGCTAAAATGAAACGGTGATCATCCGGCAAAAGCCCGAAGGAGCAGCAGATGCAAAAACGACAAATTAAATTCACGGAAAAACTGATCATTTATAATCTGATCTTGTTTTTCGTGATCATGTTCTTGGTAACGGCGGTATTTTACTTCCGTGTCTGGCGGGATACGAAGCAGAGAGCTCAGCGGGATTTCGCCGCGCTGGCCGAAAAGACGACGTCTCAGTTCGACCAGCTTATTTACAACATGGATAAAACAGCGCTGCAGATAGCTGCCAACCCCGCCATTGTCTCGCATTTTGCGAAATTGCCGCCGGAGGATGGGAGCAATTATTTTATTGACAATCCCCTGCTCGCCGGAGAACTCGTAAAGCTTTTGAATTCCTATAACTTTAAAAGAGACGGGAATTCCCGAATCTGTCTTTATAATGACCACCATGATTTTCTTTATTCCGCGACGACCATGACCACAACGGAAGGAACGGAGGCCTTCTTTGACAGCGAAGACTATCAACGCGTGCGGAGCGCTTTTGCGGCGAATGACGTCTACCGGGCGCTGCGTGCCCCGGGTGCGGACATTTTAAATACCTCCGAGCTGCCGAGTCCCCCGTACTTTGCCGTGATCCGGCAAATCAAAGATTATTATTCGGGCACACAGAAAAACGGCTATGTCGAAGTCCAGCAGTCGACGGAGCGCCTGGACGATATCTTTGCGGATTTAGGCGAAGGCTGCTATGCGGCGATTTACATAAATAAGACGATCAAGACAGAGGGGGAGAGGCGGCATGAACCCTCGGCATTAATTTATGAAAGTCCCGCTCTGCGCGGACAGGAAGACCGCGGGATCCGGGCTTTTTTCGAGGAGCTGCCCGAAGCGAAGACAGAAGACGGGGTCAGGGAAAGCGAGGGCTTTTTTACCGCGAAATACCGCTGCCATGATGCGGAGCTCAGTCTGGTCTTTTTAAAAGAAACGAAGTCGCTCATGGCGCCGTTGTATCATTTTCTGCTATTGCTCATCTTAATCTTTATATTCCTATTAATTATTGTTTTTATCAGCGAAAAAACACTGCTCACCCGGCTTACCGAGCCGCTGGCGGAACTGCAGCACTCGGTACGGCAGGTCGGCATCGACAATCTGAAACTGGAGATTCCGGAAACGGAAGATAACGATGAATTAAGAGAGCTGAACCTGGCGTTCAATGCCGTGCTGAGCCGCCTGGAAGAAGAGATTGAAGAAAAAGTCCTGTCCCAGACCAATGAGCTCAAAGCGCATCTTTTTGCCCTGCAGTCGCAGATGAACCCGCACTTTATTTACAATACCCTGGCCATTGTCAGTATGGAAGCCGAATTGGCGGGGCATGAGAAAACCGTGGCGATTATTGCGGCGCTTGCGGAAATGATGAAATACACCGGCTCGATGGGAGACGGAACGGCTGCGCTCGGTGAGGAATTACGGCATGCCGAAAATTATCTGAGCCTGATGAAGGAACGTTACGAAGATGTATTTGAGTATGAAATTCAGGCCGACCCCGCCCTTAATGCGCAGCGGGTGCCGAAGCTTTTGCTGCAGCCGCTGTGCGAAAATTCTTTTAAACATGCGTTCATGAGCATTGAAGGCAAAATGCGTATCCGCATTGCAAGCAGAAAAGAAGGCCGGCATTGGCTGCTTTCGGCGGAGGATAACGGCAGCGGTTTTCCGCCGGAGCTCATCCTTAAGCTTGAACGCTTCAAAGAGAATTTATCGCTTGCGACCATGCGCAAAACGCTCGAAAGTGCCGAACCGGGCGGCCTGACGCTGGAAAATACCTGTCTGCGCTTGTATTTAACCTATGGAGAAAATTTTATTTTTAAAGCTGAAAACACAGAAGAGGGAAGCCGGGTCATATTGGGAGGAGATATACGATGATCAGGACTGTTATTGCCGAAGACGAGGGGCCGCTGCTCCGGGGGATTGCCGCTATGATTAAACGGGCGGATCCTGCGTTTGAGCCGGTATGCCTGGCCAAAAACGGCAAGGAAGCCCTGGAATATTTGAGTCAGCACGAAGCTGATGTCGTATTTACAGACATCAATATGCCCGTGATGGGCGGCATTCAGCTGATGAAAGAGCTGCGGGCCGTAAACGCATCGATACCGATTGTGGTGATATCGGGCTATGACGAATTTGAATACGCCCGTCAGGCACTGCGTTACGGCGCCTTAAATTACCTGCTCAAGCCGATTGCCCGTGACGAACTGCAGGCGCTTCTCGAAGAGATCAAAGATATCTGCGGGAAAAACGAACATGCGCAGAAGCGGGAAGCCTTCATCGAAGCCTTATTCGGCGGACGGGAAGAAGCGCCCGCAGCTTTTGAACTCAAGACGCTCAGCCTTTTTTACCTTTGCAGCGGGGCTTATCGTTACGAAAACAGCGGCGATGATGAACGCATGCCCGGCGCTTTGTCCGACCGGGAGATGAGAAGGATACTGGCCGATTATTGGCCGGAAGAAAACTTCTGGCTTTTTTACGGCAATAAAGCCAATGAAGCCCTTTGGCTTTTGGAAGGGGAAGCCGCGGGACAAGAAGCCATTATTCGAAGGGCCGCCGAGCGCCGTTTCGGCGAAGCGGTGATGCTGACTTGTGTCGTGTGTCAGGATCCGGCCCCGGACGCGCTCGCCGCTTCCGTTCGTGAAGCCGCCGAGACATTGCGTTATTCCGTGAGTCCCGGCCGCAGCCGCTTTGTCCGGGAAAGACCGCCCTTCAGGCAGCCGGCGAAAGATCTTGCCGCCGAAAAAGCCTTGAAGATCGCCTTGCACCGCGGCGAGCTGCCGATGGCCTTTGAGATTATCGAAAAAAGGTGGCGGAGCCTGCCCTCTGCCGTCCGGACGCAGGCGGCGATGGAACGCTATCTCTTATCGCTGGCGGAATTTATAAAAGAAGATTTCGGGACGGAAGGGGAAGAAGAGGCAGAAACGCTCCGGCGCATCCGGGAGTTTTTTGTGCCGGCTGAAAGCGAAGAGTCTGTGATCCGCTCATTTCTTGCGTACTGCCAAAGCCTCCGGGAGGAGGAGACGGAGCGGGTTCCGGACAATGAGGACATCATGCAGGCGCTTGATCTTTACATTCAGGAGCATTTGAGCGAAAACCTCAGCCTTAAGGCGCTCGGCAGCCGTTTCGGCCTTGTGCCGCCCTATCTTTCCAAATTATTCAAAGCCTACAAAGGCTTGACGCCGACGCAATACATAAGGCAGCTGCGCATGGAGACGGCCAAAAGACTTTTAGCCGAACGGCCGGAACTTTTGGTAAAAGATATTGCGGCAAGCATCGGCTATGAGAATCCCCTTTACTTTTCGAGAACCTTCAATGAGCATGTCGGTCTCTATCCCTCGGATTACCGTGATCAGTACAGAAAAGACTGAGATCGGCACGCCGAAGCCGAAACCGTGAAAACAGCATCCGGGCGGCCTGAGATGACAAAAGCCCTCTCTCTTTTTTATACTGAGAGTATCACGCTTTTATTTTCTTTCTTAAGCGCACGGCCCGCCGGGGCGCGGCGGGCTTTTCTCAAAAGGAGATCGCCATGCTGCTCTTTTCGACGGTTTTAGACATCAACAGACGCCTTAACAAAGAGAATTTTCTGAATCTGGTCCTGGAATGGAACAGGACGAGTTATTACGAGGAAAATATCATTCCGGATCTGCCGGAACGTATCCCGGAAGAAAAAGGCGGCACGGAGTACCGCTGCGGGACGGAGGATCTTTGGCTCGCTGTCACGGCCTCGAAATCCGGTGAGATTGTGGCGGTCCGCTATGAAAAACGGGAAGCGGACGGCGTCATCTGGGACAGCGACTATGTGGTAAATTTCAGAACGCGGAAAATGGCGATTCAGCTGCACCGCAGCTATTCCGAACAAGCTCTGAGCGGCGACCGGAGCTTTTCCACGCCGCATTTTATCAGCCTGCTGATCAATCATGGCTATCTGGAAGATGACGGCGTGCTGCCTGTAGCGAGAACGCCGCATGTGCTCAGAAAAGAGGATCTGGAACTCCTTGCTGCGATTATCAAGGGCGAGAGGCGTTTTCGCCTGCCGGTGATTTATGTCTCGAAAACGTACTATGATGAAGATCCCGTTGATGTGAAACGGCTGGCCGGCCGGGTCAAGGGCGTTGCCCATGTTCTGGTCCAGGAAGGCAATTGGCTCAATGATCCGCTGCGGCATTTATGTGATGACAAGAATGAATACTACGGTGCCGTCGGCATTTATTTCCCCGCTTCCGCCGATGCCCATCGCCGTTATCTCTACCGCAGTGCGGAGGGCTATGATGAGTTTTTAATGGAGAAAACGGTCAGTACCGTCATCTCGTACAGCAATGAGCAGACGATCGATTATCTTCTGACCTGGCAGGGCGTCAAGAATGCCCGTCTGGAAGAACGTCTGGCCGAGCAGAAAAAGGAGCGGCTTTCGGCCGAATATTCCCGGAAACAAGCCCAAAAAGAACTGGTTGCGATTGTCCGCAAACGTGGCGCTTACGAAGCGCGGATGCAAAGAGACTTGCAAATGCTGCAGGACAAGGCCATGCACGAAAGTTATAAGGTCCTGGAAAGCTTTGATGATGACATCGCCCGCCTGAGAGCCCGCAATGCCGAGCTGACGGAAGCCGTCGAAGCGCTGCGCACGGAAAACTACGGCCTGCGTCAGAAATTAAATACAAATGATGCCGCCGCCTTGCTTTGCAGCGGGGATGAATACGAATTTTATCCCGGCGAAATTCAGGAGATTTTGCTGGCCGAACTCGAAGAGAGTCTCAAGCGCCTGGACCCGAAATCGCGCAGGGCCCATATCATCGAAGATATTCTTCTGCATAACGAAGGCCCCGGGAGAGGCAAAGAGGAGGCTGAGGCAATCCTTAAGACGCTGAGCGGCTACAAGACGATGGATCAGCGCAGACGCCGGGAACTGAAGAATTTAGGCTTTGTGATCAAAGAGGAAGGCAAGCATATCAAATTGATTTATCACGGGGACAGCCGTTATCAATTCACCTGCGCCAAAACACCGAGCAGCAGCCGCAGCGGCATAAACAGCGCTAAAATGATTATAAAATATATTCATTGAGCAGTGCTTTTGTGCGGCATTTCACGGCAGAGATCCGTTCCGAAAGGGCCGGATCTTTTATTATGAAAAAAAGCGATCTGCTCTATTAATGTTTATTGATAAAAATTATAAGTCTTAAAAGAAATCAGCATAAATTTTTGATCTTAATTCGAACAGTAAATATCTATTTAATTTATTAATTAAAATCCACGCAGTAACTAAACAGTATATACAAATAATATTACATAATTTAGTGATTTGTGCCTATAATACTTGTAATATCCTTTTCGGCTTAGTGACGCTCTGCAAAATTTGCTGCAGAGCGTTCGATGAAAGAAAGAAAAATACTTCAGAGGAGGGAGGAGGAAATTTGAGAAAAGCAGGAAGCTGAAAGGGAAAGAAAGGACAAAAAAGTGAAAAAACTAAGAAAAATCATGAAGACTGCAGGCGCAGCTGCCATGTCACTGGCCTTAGTGCTGAGCATGTCCGCCTGTATGGTCAAAGACGACAACGGCTCTAAAGACAATAAGAGCAAGAAAACTGAAGCCAAAGAGAATAAGGACGATCAAGGAACGGACGAGGGCAAGTCAACAGAAGGCGGATCGGATGACTCCAAAGAAGCACCGGACGATATCTGGGCGCCTTTTGATGAAACCGTCGTGATCACGACAATCGGAAGTGAAAACAGCGGTATTCAATTTGAAGAGGGCGACGATTACGGCAACAACCCCTGGTATCGTGCGTTTAAAGACAGATTTAATGTCGATCTTCAGAACAAGTGGATCAGCAATGAATACAGCACAAAACTGAACTTGTCCATCGCTGACCGCGATCTGCCCGATGTCTTCCATGTGGACGCAGAGCGTCTGGCCACCTTGCAGAAAGCCGACATGATCATGGAACTTGACGATGTGATTGAGCAGTACGGTTCCGATACGATCAAAGGCTACTGGAAAGATTACAAAGACATCTGGGATACGGCGGTCTTTGACGGCAAGCTTTACGGTATTCCGCAGATGAGCTACGGCATCATTGACCAGTTCCCGACCATCTGGATCCGTCAGGACTGGATGGAAGAAGGCGGTTTCGACGAGCCGAAAACCATGGACGACGTCCTGGAAATTGCGACAAGCTTTGCCGAGAAACACGGCGGCTACGCTCTGGCCGAAGACAGATCCCTGCAGAACTTCTATCGTCTTTGCTTATCCTGGGGTGCCCATCCCGGTATCTGGGTTGAACAAGAAGACGGCAGCATAGGCTACGGTTCGGTTCAGCCGGAAATGAAAGAAGCACTTAAAGCCTATTCCGAATGGTACGAAAAGGGCATCTTAAAAGAAGATTTCACCACGATGAGCTCCGAACAGATGTTCCAGGATCTTATCGAAGGAAATTGCGGCGTGACGCCGATGGAACAGTGGTTCGGCTATAACCCGATGCCTGACGTGATCGCCAACCAGGGCCCTGAAGCAATTTTCCTGCCTTACGAGATTCCGATGCAGGACGGTTCTGAATTCAAGGGCAGCGTCTACTTCACCAACTACGGTTACAACGTCATCAATAAAGACTGCGAAAACCCTGAAGCCGTTATGAAGCTCGTCAATTTCTTCGCCTATATGATGGACGACGCGATTGAAGGCGGCGAGAGTGAAGAATTCATCAACAGTCTTTACGCCAATGCCTATCCGAACCTGGTCGAGAGCATCCGTGTCATTAATCCGATGACCGACTACAACCAGTATGTCCAGGTCAAAGATGCGGTCGACCGTTACATTGCCGGTGAAGAAGTAGACACCTCTCAGCTCGGCAAAAACGTCACCAAATATCTCAACTGTGTCAAGTGGATCGACAGCAAGGACAAGGCCGGTATCGGTGACTGGCTGCAGCAGGGCAATGACCGCTCCGCTTACGGCCTCGCTAAAGGCTACGTTGATAACAAGCAGTATGTCGAAGATGCGATGTGGGGCGCACCGACCGAAACGCTGCGTTCGGCAGGCAGTACGCTTGATGACATCCTGAAAGAAGGCTTTACCAAGATCATTATCGGAGATGAGCCTTTGGACTACTTCGATACATTGGTTGAACAGTGGAATAAGGCCGGCGGCGAAACGGCTACACAGGAAATCAATGAGACCTACGGCAAGTAATACGTGTATTCAGGCTGTTTGATCGAAAGGAAGGTGGAGAAAAACTATGGCAAAACAGAAAAGTGCCTTCAGGAAAAAATTCGGACTGCAGTGGCAGTACCTTCTCATGCTGCTCCCCGGGATGATCTTTGTTTTCATATTCAGTTACATCCCGCTTTACGGTTTGGTGATTGCGTTTCAGGACTATAATGTCGGTCTCGGCTTTCATTCCGAATGGGTCGGCATGAAGAATTTCATCTTCCTTTTCAATCAGCCTACATTTGCCCGCACGATCCGGAACACCTTGTTCATCGCAATTTGGAAACTGGTATTGGGAATTATTGTGCCGGTCACCTTCGCTTTGCTGCTGAACGAAATGCGTTCAAATAAGCTCAAGCGTTTTTATCAGACCCTCATCTACATTCCCAACTTCCTTTCCTGGGTGATTATGGCCGGTGTCCTGCTGGATATTTTATCCACCAACGGCGCGGTCAATCGCTTCTTAAACCTGATCGGTGTCGACAGTGTGAATTTTTTAGGCGATCCCGATGTGTTCCCCTGGACCGTGATTATCAGTGATGTCTGGAAGACGTTCGGTTACGGCACGGTCATCTACTTGGCGGCTCTTACGAGCATTGATCCGGGTCTTTATGAGTCTGCTGTCCTAGACGGTGCTTCGCGCGCCCAGCAGGTCTTCTATATTACGATCCCGCTGCTCCTGCCGACCATCATTCTGATGACGGTCTTGTCGCTCGGCAGCATCCTGAACGCCGGATTTGATCAGATTTACAATATGTATTCTCCGGTGGTCTGGGAGACCGGCGACATCATCGATACCTACGTCTTCCGTCTGGGTTTCCAGCAGGCTCAGTACTCCGTCGGTACGGCGGTCGGATTATTTAAATCCTTCGTCTCAGCCTTCCTGGTACTCCTGTCGTATGTTCTGGCAGACAAACTCGCCGGCTACAGAATTCTTTAAGAAAGGACAGACTTATGAAACCTAAACACAGTGCGTTTGATGTCTTTTTAACGATCTTCCTGGGGATCGTGAGTATTACGTGTGTTTTGCCCTTCGTGCATCTTCTGGCTGTTTCTTTCAGCAGCAGTGCCGCTGTTTCTGCCGGTAAAGTAACCTTTCTGCCGATAGACTTTACGACGGCATCCTATGAATATGTGGTGTCGGGCGGCCGCTTTTTCCGGGCGATGGCGATATCCGTGGAACGCGTGATCCTGGGTACCCTCCTGAATTTAGTGCTCATGATCCTGACGGCTTACCCTTTGTCGAAAGACAATCTGATGGGCCGGCCGTTTTTCACGACTTACTATGTCATCATCATGCTCGTTAGCGGCGGGATGATCCCGACGTATCTTCTGGTCTCGGGACTGGGGCTGAAGGATACGATCTGGGCGCTGATCCTGCCCGGCGCGCTGCCCGTCTTCAATATGATCATTCTGATGAACTTTATCCGCGGCCTGCCTTATGAAATTGAAGAGGCGGCCTGGATTGACGGGGCAAGTCCGTTTCAAACACTTGTACGGGTCATTTTCCCGCTGCTGAAACCGGCGCTGGCCACGGTCGGCTTGTTTTCTATGGTCGGCCATTGGAACGACTGGTTCAGCGGATCCATTTACATGAGCAATCCCTTAAACTACCCGCTGCAGACCTACCTGCAGACCTTGCTTGTCGATTTTGAGCATCTGCTCCAATCCGATAAGTCCGGGGACATTCAGGCGATATTATCGAAAATGAATGCGCGAACAGGACGAGCGGCCCAGCTCTTTTTAGGGGCTTTGCCGATCATGCTGGTCTACCCCTTCCTGCAGAAATACTTTACCACCGGTCTGACGATCGGGAGTGTCAAGGGATAAACTTGAAAGACTTTCAAGAAAAGAAGAAAAGCCCGGCTGCGAAGCGGGCTTTTCTTATAAGCAAATATACTGAATTATCGCAAATACAGTGAATAAAGGAGCATTTTATGGCAAAAGAAATACAGGGACTGACACCGCCGATGGGCTGGAACAGCTGGAATACCTTCGGCGAAGCGATCCATGAAGACTTGATCCGGGAGACGGCCGATATTATGGCGGAGGAAGGCTTCCGCGATGCAGGCTATGACTACCTGGTCATTGATGACTGCTGGTCTTTGAAAGAACGCGGGCCTTCCGGTGAGCTCCGGGAAGATCCTGCAAAATTTCCTTCGGGAATAAAAGCCCTGGCGGATTATGTGCACGGCAAAGGACTTAAATTCGGCATGTACAGCTGCTGCGGAGTGAAGACCTGCGCGGGCTATCCGGGAAGCTTCGGACGTGAGTTTCAGGACGCCCGGCAGTTTGCCGGCTGGGGCGTGGACTTTCTGAAATACGACAATTGTTTTAAGCCGCAGACCCTCTCTTCGGAATACTTGTTCCGGCGGATGGGCCTGGCGCTTAAAAACTGCGGGCGGGATATTATCTTTTCCGCCTGTCAATGGGGAACGGAAGATGTCCATCAGTGGATCCGCGCTTCCGGCGCCGAACTTTTCCGCTCGACATATGACATCCGAAATGAGTGGGCTTCGATTAAAGAAATTGCCCTTTCGCAGATCGATAAGCAGGCTTTCAGCGGCAATTACTGCCACAATGACCTCGACATGCTGGTCGTGGGGATGTACGACAAGGGCCATAACAAGGCAGTGACAACGGGGAAGGGCTGCAGCGTGCGCGAATATCAGACCCACTTTGCGCTCTGGGCCATGCTGAACTCTCCGCTGATGATCGGCTGCGATCTCCGGACACTCGATGAGGCGAGCCGCAAGATTCTTTTGAACGAGGAACTTATTGCCGTCAATCAGGATCCTTGCTGCCGAAGTGCCTATCGGCTGGATAATCATCATCTGAAAAACAATAGTTTTATTCTGGTTAAAATGCTCAGCAGCGGCGATCTGGCGCTCGGCTTCTTTAATCTGGAAGACGAGCCTTGCGTCATTACCTTGGATTTCTGGGATCTCGGCCTGCCGCAGAATGCGGGATTCTGCTTTCAGCTCCGGGATCTTTATACGCACGAAACGCTCGGCCGGAAAAAAGACGGGATGGCGGTGAAGCTTGAGCCCCATGCCTCGGCGGTCTATCGCTTGACCGCGGACCGGGGAGAGCACGCGTAATGCTTCTTATGTCTCTAAAGCGGCGGCCTTTATCGAAGGATGTTACACTTAAAGCGTCGCTTGGAATTTTTAACGCTGCGGAAATTTAAAGTACAAAAGGACGGTACGATGATAGAAAATATAGTCTTTGATATGGGCAATGTCTTAATTTTATTTGAACCGAAACGCTATGCAGAGCAATTTGCCGACGCGCCTTCGGATCAGAAAATACTCTGCGATGAACTTTTTGCAAGCTATGAGTGGGTCGCCATGGACCGGGGAACGATGACGGAAGAAGACGTCATCCAGGGGGCCAAGCGCCGCCTGCCGCCCCGGCTGCATGAAGCAGCGGAAAAATTCATAATACACCGTTTGAATGCTGCGGCGGCGCTTGTCGTTCGGCGCTTCGAT
>CALLQJ010000230.1 GCA_938014865.1 uncultured Fastidiosipila sp. | reverse complement strand
TGGCTAGAGCATTCGGTTCATACCCGAAGTGTCGTTGGTTCAAATCCGACTACCGCTACCATATGCGGCCCGTTAGTCAAGCGGTTAAGACATCGCCCTTTCACGGCGAAGACAGGGGTTCGATTCCCCTACGGGTCACCAGACAGTTGCTTGACAGGCTTATCCGGCGTGCTATAATGTATAAGTCTTTCAGGCAATTTATGCGGGATTAACTCAATTGGTAGAGTGTCACCTTGCCATGGTGAAAGTCGCGAGTTCGAGTCTCGTATCCCGCTCCACATAATAGCCGGACCGTGTTCCGGCTATTTTCATATTCGGCACCATAGCCAAGTGGTAAGGCAGAGGTCTGCAAAACCTTTATTCACCAGTTCAAATCTGGTTGGTGCCTCCAAACAATGACTCCGCTGCGGATATAAACGCAGCGGAGTTTGTTTTTTTCTTGTAATGCCTGATATGCAAGGATTTTGCTCAAACAAATGAATCTGACGGGTGAGTAAAGATAAGAACCTGCGGTCTCTGATGCAATATGCTGAGGCTTTGAATGTAGCCACGATCCTAAAATCTTACCTGGAGGTGATTCTTTGATGATTCAAACAGCAAGGCAGTTAAAAGACAAAATTCGCAATCCGGCCAAAGAGAAATCTGCCAGACGTTTCCCTGCGACTGCAAAACAAATAACTGAAGCAGAGCAAACGGAACGCCGGCGTGCCGGGCTTGTCCGGCGATTACTGCTTCGAGGATCGAAGAATAAATTGATATAATAAAAAAGATGATTAAAAGAAATAAAATTACCTTAGCTTTCATTAGTGTTATTGTATTTGTTGTCTGCTTAATTGCGGGTGTTTTCTTCAAGCCGATTTTTATACTTGCAGCTGTAGCTTTGGCCTTTTATCTATATATTGATAAACGCTATTTGCGCTGCCCGCATTGTGGTACTTTTGAAAATTTGGAAAGACTTTTCTACGCTAAAACACATGTATATCATTGTCGTCATTGCGGAGAACGTATTGAGATTGAATAAATAAGCTTTTGTGTTTGCTTCATACGACATAATTAAAATAAGTACCGTCGTCAGCAGTTCTCTTGATCTGCATCATGGCATGATGCTCAGCCGTCACAGGCCCTTATTAAATAGATATGGAATAATATAATTTAAAGATGCGGTCTTCCGGACAGATGAGATTTAAGAGCTTACAAAGCCGAAGCAGAAGACTATTAGGATAATGAACCATAAAACGACAGCAGAAAAAATAAAGAACGATTCGAATCTGCTTATTAAAATATGTGATTATTTTGCGATCGACCATAGCGTAATCACCTTTTGCAGTGATACGAGTCATTCCCTAAGTGATATCAGAATTAATTTTTATGTCAATAAGGATTGGCTTATAAAGATTCATTCGAAAAACGATTTGAATCAGGCTGTTTTTCTTGAGCTCAGCAAAGTTATTGAAAATTATAATAAGAGCGGTATTTATGTCCCGAGATTCCATCCGGCGTCAGACGGTCAATATCTATATCACTTTTGTTTTGAGGGACGGGAATTCCTTGCATGGACAGAGGAATGTGCCCCGTATGAAAGCGCTGATTTTGATCATTATTCCGAGGAAGTGAAGATTGACGTTTTAGAAAAGACCGCAAAATATATGCGATTGAATACAAATAAAGATTTGATGAGCCGATACAGTATGTGGTCAATTGTTGAATTAGCCGCTTGGGATGAAGAGATCGATGAAAAAGAAGAAAATTATCGTCTCTTAAGAGACGCGTTATTATCCGTAAAGCAATCTGATTTAGTTTCTGAACTGGATGAACTTAATACGTGCTGCAGAAAGAGCATCAAAAAAGCTCTGCCCCGATTGAGAAAATGTTCAATTCAAGGCGATCTTAATGCAACAAATATTCTGCTGGATCACGGCAAATTTGCAGGCCTCATTGATTTCAATATGGCCGGAACGGAAGTAAATATTAACAATATTCTCAATGAAACAAGGTATGATTTATCGATGGCTGATTTTGAGAATTTTACGGCACAAGAAATTTTTAAAAAGATGACGGACTATCGTGAACACTTACTATTTCATATGTTTAAATTTTATGAGCCGGATAAGCATGAAAAAAATGCATGGGATGATTACAGGAAAATTGTAGATTTATTCTTATGGCCGAATGTAAGCCTTTGGGATGATTTAATCAGAAATAATATTTATCTTGATAAGGTGCTGGATTTAATCACATTAATCATCGAAAGCTAAGCCGGGAGGAAAAACGGATGCTGGATAAAAAGGGTTTTGATTTATGGGCAGAAGGCTATGATCAAAGCGTGGCGATATCAGAGAATGATAAGAGCTATCCTTTTGCCGCTTATTCACGCGTTCTGAATGAGGTTTACAATCAGCTTTCGGCGTCCTCTGCAAAAAACGTATTGGATATCGGATTCGGAAGCGGAAGATTGACGACGCGTTTGTATAAGCAAGGCTGCAGGATATACGGCCAGGATTTCTCCGAAGAGATGCGAAAGATTGCGCAGAAAAAGATGCCGGACGCCAGGCTGTACTGCGGAGATTTCAGCAAGGGATTAGCAGAGCCTTTAAGACGGCAGAGCTATGATGCAATTATTGCCGCATACTCCCTTCATCATTTAAGAGATGAAGAAAAGATTTCATTTATTAATGACCTGCTCAGCTTATTAAATGAGGGCGGAATACTCTGCATCGGAGATGTGGCCTTCCTTACGCGTGAAGATTTAGAGGCCTGCAAAGCGGAAGCAGAAGACGAGTGGGATGATGAAGAATTTTATTTTGTTTTTGAAGAAATAAAAAAGCACTTTCCGGATATGAGTTTCAAAAAAGCGTCTTTTTGTTCAGGGGTCTTGACGCTTAAAAAATAATGCGGGATACAGGGGAGGCAGAAGATGAATATAAAATGGGATGCAGAAAAATACAGCACAGACTTTTCGTTTGTTCATCACTACGGAAAGGGTCTGATTGATTTAATTGATGCCGAGAAAAACAGCAGGGTATTGGATTTAGGCTGCGGCAACGGGGCCTTGAGCAAGGCTTTGCAGGACAGGGGCTATAGGGTAAAAGGAATGGATGCCTCCGAAGAACTCCTGAGCATTGCAAGAAAAAATTATCCGGATATTGAATTCGTGAAAGGAGACGCCCGGCATTTCGACTGCTCCGAGCCTTATGACCTGGTATTCTCAAACGCTGTTTTTCATTGGATTGATAAAGAAAGTCAGCCGGATATGCTGCAGTGCATCCGGAATGCCCTGAAAAAAGACGGAGAGCTGCTCTTTGAATTCGGCGGCTGCGGCAACAATCAAAAGATTCACGGCGCATTGGAAAGGGCTTTTTCTGCTTATGGCTATCGTTATCAAATGCCCTTTTACTTTCCTTCCGTCAGCGAATACGCAACGCTCCTGGAGCAGAACGGTTTCCGCGTAAGATACGCGCTCCTTTTTGACAGGCCGACAGCACTTAAGGGCGAAAACGGCTTAAAAGATTGGATTGAGATCTTTGTGAAAAGCCCCTTTTCAATGGTCAGAAGCAAAGAAGAAAAGGAAGCGATTATCGATAAAGCGGCTGAGGATCTGCGGGATGAATTATATAGAGAAGGCACGTGGTATGCGGATTATGTGCGATTAAGAATGAAGGCCTTTCGTTTATAACAAGGATTCCCCTTTCTGCGGATTTTTTGCGGATATTTGCCGCCGGGCTTTTGTCAAAAAGCACGTAAAGTTTTCTGCCGCCGTCCCGAACGACACTTTTGTGCCCGCTTCCGGGAAGAATAAAGGTAAAATCAATATATCTTTATAAAAAATGAAGTAAGGAAGTTTTGAATGAATAAAACAAAAGCGCTTGCCGAGAGGATTTCTCAGCACTTCAAAGACCCGGCGAATCGCTCCTATCCTTTAATGCTGACAAAAGAGCGTATCGAAGCAGAGCTTCGTAATATTAAGAATAATGAGGAAGCCTTCTGGATACTTGAGGAAGCAGAGGGGGAAATAAAGGGCCTTTGTGCCTGTTTCGTCAAAGAAGATGCGAAGTACCTGCAGACGCTCCTCTTTCTTAGTTTTGACAAAAATCCGGAGTTCTTCCGGAAGAGCTTAGATACATTAATGCAACAATACCCTGATTTTACGATCAATGCAGGGGCGGAGGCCGAAAATCAGCTGCTGGTGAATGCACTTAAACAAAAGCACTTCATCCTGAGCGATGATTTATATTCTGCAAGTATCGATCCCCGAAGGGCGCACGGCAAAGCGTATCCGGATATTGAAGAGATCAACGCATCTCAGTGGAAAGATTTTAAGACGATTCATGATCGTCATTTCGGGGATTCTTACTGGACCTATGACAGGATCAAAGCCGATTTTTCGCGCTGGACGATCTGCAGCCTGAAAGACGGGGAGACCATCAACGCTTATATTTTCATTCAATGCAGTCCGGGCAATGGAATCTGCGAAATCTTCGGCATTTACGGGGAAGAGATTTCAGATCGCCGGCGCTTAACCGAGCACGCCGTTTATCTTCTGAAAGAGCAGAAAATTTTGTATTACTTCACGGAAGATGCAAAAGAAGTGAAGGCACTGCAAAAACTCGGCTTTGAGCTGCACGGCCGTTATCAAGCATGGGAATATCATCCGGCATAGACGATGCAAAACGACGTGATGATCTGTCGCCGGGCGGCAAATCTTGTTTTCAGCGAGCCCTTTTGCGAGCTTCTGACGGGCTGCAGCCTTTATATCTTTTGTAGAGTTCAGAAAAACGATTGGGAGAGTGGTAACCGACCGCCTGCGCAATGGCTTTAATTTGCATTTCCGAATTGAACAAAAGCACTTCGGCGGCATTCATGCGTCTGCGCTGGATGTATTCCGTGATGGTCATATGATATTTAGCTTTGAAAGTGCTTTTAAGTTTTGTGCCGGACATAAGCGCAATTTGCTCCAGTGTATGCTGACGAATAGGGCAAGCATAATGATCATTAATGTAAGCCGCTGCCAGCTCTAAAGCTTCGTCATCTTCCGGCCGTATCTTATGTTTTTGGCGCTGTGCCTCAGTATAGGCTTCGACGGTTAGGCTCAGCCATTCGATCGCCTTCGCATCCATAAAGACTTCGGCATTCGCCGCATCAAAATCCTGCGCTAAAATCTCGCGTGACAAATCCGCTAAAGGCTGCAGTGCCGTATCCCGGGAAGAATAAAATATGCGAAGGACAGTATCAGAATCCGGCTCAAGCCTGTCAATAAAGTAATGCTTGAGCATTTTATGCTTGAATTTTATTCCGACCGCTTTATAAGGTGAACGGCCGTGCAGAATATAGCGGCCCGGACTTGCCGACGGCGTGAGCAAAAATAAGCTGCCACTTGTCAGATTGCTGTAAGGCTCGAGACATTCTCCGTTTCCCGAAATTATATAAGATGAGATCATGGCGATCGGGGTATCGGGACGAAATTCATGCGAGAGGATGAGTTCTTCTTTTATAAAAAAATCATGGATGTCTGCAATATACAAATCATTTTCCATGTACCAGTACCGCCCGCTGATTTCAGGCACTTCCGATCGGTACCAAATTCCGGATCTGTTTTGCCTTGCTGCCGAATCGGGCGTAAATCCTATTTTCTTTAAGTAAGCCTGCATTTCATCCATCAGAATCCCTCTTCTTTGCTGCTGTGTTCAGACAGCGGCTCGATCAGACATAAAATCGCGATAATCTTGCATCTGCAGTTAGCATAGGCTAACCTTTTCTAAGATCCATGGTACCGTGCTGCAGAAGAAATGTAAAATTTCGCTTGAATTATAAGGAGTAGCGCATGATTTCAGTCTACAAAAAACTTTTGGCCTATGTTCCGGAGAAAAAATTCTTGGCCTTTGCGGCCATCTTTCTTTCTTGTGCATCGGCTTTTGCCGTCGTTTCGAGTTATTATGTCCTTTATCTTTTTTTACAGCAGCTTCTGAGAAGAGGAATGCCGCTGCAGCTCGGCTATGCGAAGGTTTTTGCCGTGCTGCAGGCCCTTGCTGTTTTACTGTATTTCGCATCCGCCTGGCTGAGTCATTTGCTGGGGTTCCGGCTTGAAACAAATCTGCGAAAGCGCGGGATTGCGCAGCTTTCGCAAGCAGATTTTGCGTTTTATGATACGCATCCGTCCGGATTGGTGAGGAAACTCATCGATGATAATGCGTCTCAGACCCATCAAATTGTGGCACATCTTATTCCGGATCAGGCAGAAGCGCTGCTGGCGCCTGTTTTGGTCTTGATTTTAAGTTTTTTCATAAAGTGGTACCTCGGTGTTTTTATGCTACTGCTGTCTTTGCTGACGCTGATTTTATACAAAATGATGGTAGGCGAGCAGGAGTTTATCAAAGAATATTCACGGCTGATGGAAGAAATGTCCGCGGAAATGGTGGAGTATATCCGAGGCATTCCCGTTGTTAAGATTTTCGGAACCGGGCCGGGGGCTTTTAAAAGACTTTATGAGGCTATCCGCGCATATGCCAAAGCAGTTTTTAATTATTCGCTTTCCTGCCGTAAAGCTTTCGTATCTTTTCAGCTGGTTTTTATGGCAATTCCGGCGATCGCCATCCCCTGTATGCTGCCGTTTACAGAGCGTCTGTCAAGGGAGGATCTGATTGTGTTTTTGATTATGGCATTCTTTCTGACCGGAACATTATTCTCTTCCCTGATGAAAGTCATGTATGTCGGGATGTATGCCAAACAAGGCGAAATGGCTGTTGATAAGCTTGAAGAGCTTTTCGAGGAAACGGCGCAAAGACGCCTTGAATTCGGAGATGAAACCGAATTTGCAAATTATCAAATAGATTTTGAGGGCGTTTCTTTCGCTTATGAAGATGAAAATGTCCTGGAGGATCTTTCATTTACACTGCCTCCCGGCAGATCCTATGCGCTTGCAGGTCCCTCGGGCGGCGGGAAATCAACGATTGCCAAACTTCTGTCGGGCTTTTATCAAGTGCAGAGCGGGACGATAAAAATCGGACAAAAGCCCATCACGGCGTATAGCGAACAAGCACTTCTCGATACGATTTCTTTTGTTTTTCAGGATGTCCGTCTTTTCAAAATTTCCCTTTATGACAATGTGGCCCTGGCAAAACCGGAGGCGAGCTATGAAGAGGTGATGACGGCATTGTCGCAAGCGCGCTGTGACGATATTTTAGATAAATTTCCGGAGCGGGAGAATACAATTATCGGCTCAAAAGGCGTTTATCTTTCCGGAGGCGAGGTGCAGCGCATTGCGATTGCCAGAGCCCTGCTCAAGGATGCGCCGATCGTTGTTTTTGATGAAGCGACGGCGGCCCTTGATGCCGACAATGAATTTGCTTTGCAGCAGGCATTTGCAGAACTCATGAAAGACAAGACGGTTATTATGATCGCGCACCGGCTGTCTGCGATAAGAAATTTAGATGAAATTCTTGTTATAGACAAGGGCAAAGTCCTTGAACGCGGTTCTGATGAGCAATTAATGGCTTATCCATCGCTCTATCGTCAGCTTCAAATCAATTATCATCTCGCGAATGACTGGGAGGTACAGTATGCATAGATTATATAAAGAAAAATTAGGCCTGACCGATGAAGGGGCAAAGGGGCTTGTGAAATCGACATGGGCTTCGTTTGCGGTGCATCTGTTTAATTTCCTGCCGGCCTTCCTGCTGCTTTATTTCATTGATGTCGCCCTGAATGCTTCAGCGATTCCCAAGATCGGATTTCTTGCAGCTTCTTTATTGCTGCTTCTGCTTTTTTATTTCGTTCTGAATAAAGAATATATTCTTATGTATGATGAGACCTATAAAGAAGCAGCCAATCTCAGGATTGAACTTATAGAAGAGATGACGAAGCTGCCGCTGGCGTACTTTTCCAAACATGATATTTCAGACTTGGCGCAAACCTTTATTGCCGATATTTTTGCCTTGGAGCATGCCCTCAGCCACAGCATCGGCAAGCTTGTTTCGTTTTTCATGGCCTTTGTTCTGATCAGTATCATGCTGCTGGCGGGAAATTGGAAACTCGCGCTCTGCATTATTGCGCCGACATTGATTTATTTGGGCATGGTTCTTCTGTCCCGGAAAATTCAGCTTCGTAAATATGAGCATTACTATGCGCAGCTCAGAGAAAACTCGGAAGCGTTTCAGGAGGCCATTGAACACAGTCAGGATATTAAGAGCTTTCGCCTGCAAAACCAGATTTACGGTACATTAAATAAGAAGATGGAGCAAACAGAAAAAATTCATATCGACAGTGAGCGGGCCTCCCTTATTCCCATGCTGCTCGGAGGCATCATGCAGAATCTTTCGCTTGCGGCCGTGATTCTTGCCGGCAGCACGCTGATGCTGCGCGGGGATATAAGTTTGCTTTATGTCCTTGCTTATATACTTGCGGCCATAAAAATGAAAGACGGTATCGCTGTTATGGCCGGCAATATCACAGAGCTTTATTATCTCAGCCCCATGGTGAAAAGGATTAAAGAAATCCGCGAAGCAAAGACGCAGGAAGGCAGCAAAAAGGCATTCTCACGATTTGATATTCGTCTGGAGTCGATTGATTTTTCTTATGATGAAGATACACCGGTATTAAAAAACTGTTCTTTTGCTGCAGAACAAGGCAAGGTGACGGCTTTAGCAGGCAAAAGCGGATGCGGAAAAACCTCTGTCATGCGCTTGATTTCGCGGCTCTATGATCCGGATCGCGGCAGGATTTTTATCGGTGATGTCGATACGCGCACGGCGGATGTCACCTCGCTTCATCGCAATATTTCTATGGTTTTTCAAGACGTAACACTTTTCAATACAACGGTTATGGAAAATATCAGACTCGGACGGCCGGAAGCAAGCGATGAAGAAGTCAAAGAAGCCGCACGGCTGGCGAACTGCGATGAATTTATCCGGAAAATGCCGCAGGGCTATCGTACATTTATCGGTGAGAACGGTGCGAAACTTTCCGGCGGTGAGCGTCAGAGACTTTCTATTGCAAGGGCGTTTCTGAAGGATGCCCCGATCCTCCTCCTTGATGAAATTACCGCTGCGCTTGATGTGGACAATGAACGTAAAATCCAGTATTCACTTAATCGCCTGATAAAAGGAAAAACCGTTATCATCATTTCGCACCGTATCAAATCGGTCAAGAATGCGGATCATATAGTTGTGCTCGATGAAGGCCGGGTGATTGCAGAGGGCCGGCATGACTTCCTGATTGAAACTTGTGATCTCTACCGTGATCTGACGGAGAAGTCCGATCTGGCAGAAAATTTTGTCTATTAGCCGGAATCTCGGGGATAGGGGCAGCTTCTGCGCTTTTGCCGCAGGCAGCAGAGCTTTTGGCCGTGCAGTCGGGCTTTCGCTTTAAGCCGGCCTTTGATTTCAAGGCCAACGCCCTCGTTTTCTTCAGCGTACTCTTTTTTATACTGCTCATCTCGTATCGTTCCGCTTCCCGGATCCGGAAAATTGATGTCAGCGGGGCCCTGCGCGGTCAGAAGAAAAGCAGACAAAAACAAAGCCCTCTTTCATTGGCAGAGTCCAAAGGACCGCTGTCGCTGCTGATCGACCCGGAATGATAG
This sequence comes from uncultured Fastidiosipila sp., assembly GCA_938014865.1. GTDB lineage: Bacteria > Bacillota > Clostridia > Saccharofermentanales > Fastidiosipilaceae > JAAYZH01. The sequence goes on along the minus strand of CALLQJ010000230.1, from coordinate 714 downwards.
TGATGCCCCTGACCTGCCTCCGGGCCTCAGCGGAAGCGGAATTTCTGCCAATAATGCATGCCCGAGACCGCAGCCGGTACGCAACGCATAGTAAGATCGCTTGAAATACAGCGAGAAAAGCCAAAATGCCTCTTCCTTTGCCGCCGAAATGCATAAGAGAAAAGAAGCTGATACTATGATGTATAAGAAACGCCGAACGACAATTTTGTGATCAAAATCCCGGATGAGAAAACGATCGAGAAGGTATATAAATGGCAGCTTTCATTTCCAAAACCAAGATGATCAGAAGACTATTAATTTTGACGCTCTTCGGCAGCCTGCTTGTGAGCGGATGCAGCGAAAGTCCGGACAATACGGAAGCAAGCGAAGCTCCGGCAAGCAGCATATCCGAAACAACGGCCGCCGGATTATCCGAAAGCGATGAGTATACAAATGAAACGAGAGCCGTTTCTTCGACTTCTGCAGCTGCAGCGGAAATTTCCTGGGATGAAATATCCGAAAGCGGTGTGAATGAGAAATTGCTTATTGAAAACATCGATCAAGAAAATCTTAAAACGGTGGCCGCTCAGCTGCAGGATTTGACACGCATTATCATTCAAAAAGGAGAAGCAGATCGGTCCTATTGGCTTACTCCGCAGTGGCTGAGCGATGTCAAGAACAGCGAACAATATAAAAAAGTCGTTTCAATGGGAGCGGACGCCGCCAAGCCGCTTT
>CALLQJ010000229.1 GCA_938014865.1 uncultured Fastidiosipila sp. | reverse complement strand
CTCAATGCGCGCGAGCAGCGCATGGTCGGTCTGATTGCAGAGGGGCTCAATAATAAGGAGATTGCCGAACGCCTGAATCTGTCGGAAGGGACGGTGCGAAATTACCTTTCCGAAATTCTGGACACGCTCAATCTGCGGGACCGCACACAATTGGCGGTTTATTATTATAAAAGGATATTAGATAAGAACTAGTCATCGGGGAAGGATGCACGGCCCGGAAAAGCGTTTACATGACATCCTTAAAATATAAACTTTGCAAAAGATACGCCGCATCCTCTGCCCGGGCCATTTTCCAAAGCATGCCTTTCAGCCGGCGCGCTGAGCCGCCCTCGGCGATTTTCCGGATTTCCTTGCCGGCCTTTTCCTTCGTCTTTTCATCCGCCGTATTTTTAAAATAGCCCCAGCCGTGCTCTGCCGCATTGACGGCATGCCCCGGGCTGATCTTCTGCGAAAGCGCCTCATCGATAAGACGGTAAAAGCGCCGGACCGGATAGGCATTTTTATCCTTTAATAATTCCCGGATTTTCCCATAAGCGGCAGGCGAGTGCTCGAGAACCAAGTATTTATAGCGCGCCCACTCCTCTTCGAGCAGGCGGATATTTTTTCCTTTGAGCCCGTTTACACATTTCACGGCCGAAAGATTTTTGTCCTTTACTTCCAGCATAATATCCGTCTCAAGCGCCGCTTCCCGTAGCTCTGCCGCAAAGTCCAAAAACGCCTCCAAATCAATGCGCTCCGCATGGGCGCCCGCTCTTTTGCCCGGATCTTGCTGCGCATAATGGATCAGCTGCGAACCGTCCTTCGCCGTCCAGGTCGCCGAAGCCGCCCGGATCCAATCACTATCCTTTTTGCCATTACAGGGATTGACCTGATTGTGGAGATTGTCGTAAACGACCGGGATCCCATGCTCAAGACCTATATCGAGGACCTCTCGGATATTGAAAATGCGGTCATCATTTTCAATGATCAGCCGCTCCTTAATCGTCTGCTCCAGGCTTTCGTAATGCTTTCCGAAACGCTCCGCCGAGGCTTCCTTATCGCCGTAGGCACCGCCTATATGCAGGACGATTTTGTTTCGGGCATCCGTCCCCA
>CALLQJ010000228.1 GCA_938014865.1 uncultured Fastidiosipila sp. | reverse complement strand
TATTCTGCCTCAGCCGCAAAGGAGCGGACAAATGCATGTGCACGAAATTATCCACAAAAGAAAAGCCCCTGTCGGGACTTTCGGACGCCTGCGGTTCAGCGGCGGTTCAGCGGCGCAGGAAAAGCTGCCGGACGGCGCGGGCGAAGCCGTCGCAATTATAATGTTCGGCAAAGCAATCACAATACGGCCGTATTGCAGGATCTCCGCTTCGCATGCCGATCGCCAGCCCGGCTTGTTCCAGCATGCTGATATCATTGGCCTGATCCCCCAGGCAGCAGACCTCTTCCATCGGGATGCCCAGGCTTTCCGCCAGTTTCGCCGCTGCTTTTCCCTTGCTTGAGCCGGGCGGAATCAGATCGCGCGTCCCGCTGACGGAGACCACGCACTCACAGCCTTCTAAATTCTGCAGCGCTTGATCCAGCGCGCTGCTTTTGCCGGGGTCTTCGGGCATCACAACAAAAACCTTGCTGATTTTTTCCGGCAAGCCGTCCGGGAAATCCGATAAGGGACTTAAGATTAATTTTTCCTGTCCGCTGCGGTCTGCCAGAGCATTATATTTCTCAAAGAAGCGAATACGCCGGCTGCCCGGGCTGTAATAGACGGTATCTTTTCCGTAATAAAGATGATCCGCCGACGCCTTGTCACAAAGCGCCCGGATCCGCTCAATCACTTCTTCTGTCAGCGGCTGCTGCCAAAGACAGTCCGTCTCGCCGCAGCGGCGCAAAACGGCCCCGTTTGATCCGATAATCGGCAGCTTCAGCCGGAGTGCTTCGGCATAATGCCAGCTCATTTTATCGATGCGGCCCGTGGCAAAGGTGAAGGCTATGCCTTTTTCATGCAGCGCATACACCGCCTCTTTATTGGCCTCGGATAAAAGACTTTCCCGGTTGAGAAGCGTGCCGTCGAGATCGCTGACGATTAATTTTATCTTTTCGCTGTCTGTCATCTTATTCCCCCGCTTCCTGATCGGTCTCAAGCTTCGTCCAGTCCGTGCCGTCTTTGCGGAAACGGTAAATGCTCTCGCTGCCGTCTTCGGTATTTTCAGCAAAAGAATAGATCCACTCGCCGCTGATGATTAATTCTGATGAAAAGTTCGAAGCCAGACTTTGGGCGCTGCGGCCGTCGGTATCCACACTGTGCGGCGTCCACTGTACATAGTAAAGCTTGCCGTCCGCATAATTCAGGTAATCTGCTTCTCCTTCCAGCAAAAGAGTCTTGTGGCTGCCGTTGGAGCGGCAGCTGACGATGCCGCCCATATCTTTATCCAGCATGTAAATGACGGAAAACTCATCCAGATTCAGATCTGAAAAATTGCCCAAAAGAAGGCGCTCGGGCGGCGAGGCGTCCTGTGCCTGCCGGTAGAGATTGCCGTTCCCGGCCGAAATAAAATAGAGATAGCTGCCGTCCGCGGCATATTCTTTGACCGGATAGCTGCTCATCTTCTCCCGGGCCCCGGTCTTCAATTCAATTTTATGAAGTGTATTATTATCGCTTTCATTTATAAAATACAGAACATCGCCCCAGAGCAGCGGTGAACGCACCCGGTCTCCGCAGAGCGTTTCGACCGCCCCTTCTTCGAGATAGAGGCGTTTCAGACGCATATCCTCGTTCCGATCCACATAAAAAAGGCTTTTGCCTCGGATATTCAAAGATGAGGCTGCGATATCGGAGCGAAGCAATTCGGCATGGCCGCCTCCTTTATCCGTAATATACAGGCCCTCGTTCTGCGGATCCGCAAAATAAGAAATGCCGTTTTGAGAGGCCAGAAAGCCGCGGTAGCGGACATTCGCCGCCGTATTGCCGAAGAGATTTATGCGGGTTTCGGGGACCGGCAGTTTATGCAGCAGCAGAATCTGCCGCCATTCCCAATAAGCTTCGGTATCCCCGCTGATGACGAGGCTGTCAAAAAGCGCCTGCCTGACCTCCTCCTGCTGCAGATCCTGCTCCAAAGAGGCCGTCAGCAGGGCAATCGCCGTCTCATGCTCATCCTCTGCGGCATAATAGGCACCCAGCTTGTTCAGATATTCACTTTCAAGTTCGGGTCTGAATTGTTCGTAAAGTGCGGCTGCTTCTTCGTTTTTATCAAGCTTCAGGTAATTTTTGATGCTTAAGGCTGCAAATTTAAGATCCTTGGGGTGGGCTTTTCTCGCGCGGTCCAAGAGCATTTCGGCTTGCGTGTAAAAGGCTTTTTCAAAAAGACCTTCGCTTATTTTGCGGTACTCCTCGGTGCCCGGGCTGTAGTCCGGGAGACTTCCGAGAAGACTTGCGGCAAGCGTATAATCTTCGCTCATCAGTGCATAATCATAAAGAAGTTTTTTATATTCGGGACTGTCACCCATCTGCTCGCCGAGTTTGTCCAAGGCCGCTTTAACTTCTTCTGTTTCACCGTTTTTCAGTCCGCTGCGGGCCCTGCCCAGAAGACTTTCGCGGTCATCGGGGTTGATTTTCAGCGCATAGTCGTAGAAGCGGGCGGCCTCCGTGTAGTTTCCCTGCTCCCAGGCGGCTTCGCCCTCACTGCGCCGGCGTTTAATCCTGGCCTCTTTGCTCCAGATAAAATGGGAAGTCAAAAGGAAAATCAGGATCAGGCCGAGGGCAATCGGCACAAGATATTTTTTTCTCTCTCCTCTTTTTGTCATGGCTGTTTTCGTTTTCCGTTAACGTTCAATCAGCAAAAGCCTGACCGCAAACTGCGTCCTCGGGGCCAGGTACAATTGATAGGTTTTATCGCTTTGCACATCATTTTCCGCACGGGAGTAATAATAGCGCTCGTCTTCCGCGGTCACCAGAACCTGCGGGAACTCCAGGCTGCTGACTTCTACCGTGCGCACTTCATAATGGCCTCTTGCAATATCAATCAAGTCAAAGCAGCGCGGCGCCAGAAAGAACGCACTGATCACAAAAATCGCAAGGGCCAGCACCGTCGGGATAAAATACTGTCTTGCCTTCGTCCATTTGCGCTGCCGGAATTTTCCGTATGCCTTGAAAAATAAAAGCAAGAGGACAAAGCACAGGATGAAAAGCAAAGCGGTGACAATCGAAAAATATATCATCTCTCCTCTTCTTTCTGCTCCCGGCGGGCCGTTTCCAGCATTTCGGAAAAAGCTGCTTCATCCAGAATCGGAATATTCAGGTCTTCCGCCTTCGTCTTTTTGCTGCCGGCTTTGCGCCCGGCCACCAGATAAGACGTATTTTTTGAGACCGATGAAGACGCGGCGGCTCCCAGTTCGCGTATTGCCTCTTCCGCTTCCGCTCTTGTCATGCTGTCCAAGGTTCCGGTGACGACAAAGCGCAGGCCGTCCCAAGGCTGAAAGCGCTCGGCTTCCCGGTAAAGTCTTGACCGGGTATTGAGCCCGAGTGCCTCCAGCTCTTTAAGCAGCGAACGGTTGTTTTCATCGGCAAAAAAGGTCCTGACCGACTTCGCGCTCGCCGCGCCGAAATCCGGCAGATTCACTAATTCCTCTTCACTTGCTCCGGCCACGGTCTGAAGGTCCGGGTAGTGTTCCGCCAGCACGCGGGAAGCCGCTTCACCGATCTGCGGAATGCCCAAAGCATTGATCAGGCGGAATAAAGGCCTATCTTTTGAGGCCTCTACCGCCTCCAGGAGATTAGCGGCCGAGCGCTCCCCGAATCCGGGAAGTGCTTCAATGGCTTCTTTTTTCTCCTCCAGACGGTAAATATCCGCAATTTTATGAATCAGACCCTCTTTGACAAATAAAGAAAGGTTTGCCGGTCCCAGTCCTTCAATATCCATGCAGTTCCTTGACGTAAAATGCTCCAAATGACGCAGGCGCTGTGCCGGGCAGTCCGCACCGGTACAGTAAGATGCCGCTTCACCCTCTCTGCGGAGCACCTGCGAGCCGCAGGCCGGACAGTGTTCCGGGAAATGATAGGGGCGGCTTCCCGCTTCGCGTTTATCTTTCAATACGCGGACCACTTCGGGAATGATATCCCCCGCCTTTTGTATCAGGACATGATCGCCGGCTCTGATGTCTTTATCTTTAATAAAGTCTTCATTATGCAAGGTCGCCCGGCTGATGACGGAGCCGGCCACTTTTACCGGCTTAAGCAGTGCCAGAGGGGTCAGCTTGCCGCTGCGTCCGACCTGCACGATGATATCTTCCACCTGCGTTTCTTCCTGTTCCGGGGGGAATTTATACGCCGCGGCCCAGCGGGGAAATTTGCTGGTGGAGCCGAGTGCTTCACGCGCGGCGAAGCGGTTGATTTTTATCACGGCACCGTCCGTCCCGTAAGGCAGACGTCTCCGTCTGTCCCCGACAGCCCTAACCGCGTCCAGGACCTCTTCTTTGCTGCGCAAAGGCGCGCTGTGAGCAATGACCGGAAAGCCGTTGGCTTCCAGATAATTCAAAGATTCAATATGTTCTTTAAAGGAAACGCCTTCCGCAAGCTGCACATTAAAACAGAACAAGGACAGCTCGCGGCCCGCGGTCACCTCCGGATCGAGCTGGCGCAGGGAGCCGGCGGCGGCATTTCGCGGATTGGCAAAAAGTCTTTTTCCCTCGGCTTCCTGCCGGGCGTTAAGCCGCAGGAAACTGTCTTCGGACATATAGACTTCGCCGCGCACGATCAGGCGCTGCGGCTTATCCCGCTTCAGCTCATGCGGCAGTTCTTTCAGCGTCAGAAGATTCCGGGTGATATCTTCCCCGACGGTTCCGTCGCCGCGGGTTGCTCCGCGGTAAAATTTTCCCTCTCGGTATTCCAAAGAAACCGAAAGGCCGTCAATTTTTTCTTCGACGATCCAGGCCTCCTGCGTCTTCATGCTGCTGTCGGTTTTATCCATATAAGCCGACAGTTCTTCCAGGC
>CALLQJ010000227.1 GCA_938014865.1 uncultured Fastidiosipila sp. | reverse complement strand
TGATTCCGGCTCCATGCCTTTTGCCCAATACCACTATCCTTTTGAAAATAAAGAACTCTTTGAAGAGAATTTCCCGGCCGATTTTATTTCCGAAGCACAGGATCAGACCCGCGGCTGGTTTTATTCCCTGATGGCCATCGGCACCTTGCTTTTCAATCGTTCGCCTTATGAGAATGTCGTTGTTCTGGGGCTGGTTCAGGATAAGGACGGACGGAAAATGTCCAAGCATCTGGGCAATGTTGTAGATCCGCGCGACATCCTGAATAAGCAGGGCGCGGATGCGGTGCGCTGGTACTTCTACCATGCCTCCCAGCCCTGGCTGCCGAGCCGCTTCTCGGCTGAATCCGTCAGCGAAGGGCAGCGCAAGTTCATGGGCACGCTGTGGAATACCCTGGCCTTCTATACGCTTTATGCGGACATCGATCAATTTGATCCGTCAAAGTACAGCCTTAATTATGAGAGCCTCACGGTCATGGACCGCTGGCTCCTGGCGAAGCTGAAAGATCTCTGTGACCGGGTCGATCAGGGGCTTGCGGAATATGATATTACGGGTTCTGCCCGGGCAATTTCGGCATTCAGCGATGAGTTGTCCAACTGGTATGTCAGAAGAAGCCGCGAACGTTTCTGGGCCGAAGGCATGGAAGAAGACAAGGTGAACGCTTATATGACGCTTTATACGGCACTGGAAGTGCTTTCGCGTCTGACGGCGCCCTTTGTTCCTTTCCTGGCTGAAAATATTTACCAGACCGTGGTCAGAACGACGATGCCCGAGAAGCCTCTGAGCGTGCATCTTTGTGCCTATCCCGAACTTCCGGAAGAGTGGCTCGATGCCCGTCTGGTGCAGGATATGGAAAAAGTGATCAATATGGTAAGGCTCGGACGGGCTGCGCGGAATAATGCGCAGATGAAAAACCGTCAGCCGCTTTCCGCAGCCTATGTTGCAGGCTCTAAGCCGATTTCTGAAGAACTGCAGAATGTCCTGCGCGAAGAACTGAATATCGACCGGATCGAATTTATTGATTCCGCTGAATCGCTGATGTCCTATACCTTCAAGCCGCAGCTGCGCAGCCTCGGCAAAAAATTAGGCCCGAAGCTTCCGGCTGTGCGAAAAGCGTTATCGGAACTCGACGGGGATAAGGCCTGGGAGACTTATAAGAAAGAAGGCCGTCTCACGCTGGATCTGGACGGCGAAGAGATTGTCCTCGAAGAAGAAGACCTGATCATTGAGACCGGGGATGCAGAAGGCTACGCCGTCATGAATGAGGGCGATCTTACCGTTGCACTGGATCTCAGACTCGATGATGCGCTGATTGCCCGCGGCTATGTACGCGAAATTATTTCCAAAGTGCAAAATATGCGTAAAGATGCTGACTTTGAGGTAAGTGATAGGATACGCTTATACTATGACGGCAGCGAAAAACTCAATAAGGTGATCTTTGATCATGCAGATCAGATCGCTTCGGAAGTTTTAGCTGAAGAAATCACGGCAGAACGGCGCGATGATGCCGAAAAACGCGATATTAACGGCGAAACGTGTTATCTGTCAGTTGAAAGGGTATAAAGCGACGGATGTTACATAATTTTGATATAAAACGCTACCTGATCAGGATCTTTGTCCTTTTCCTCTCGATCAGTGTACATGAATGGGCCCATGCGTATTCGGCCTATCGCTTCGGCGATGATACGGCAGCCAGGAGCGGACGGATGACCTTGAATCCGCTCCGGCATTTTGAACCTTTCGGCCTGGTGCTTTTGCTGCTGGGCGCACCGATTGCCTGGGCCCGCCCGGTGCCGATCAATCCCGGGCGTTTCAGGCCGGAAACGGATCGCAAAAACGCCATGCTTGTCGTCAGCCTGTCCGGTATAGCCTGCAACCTTCTGCTGGCTTTTACCGGCAGCTTTCTTTATTATCTGCTGCAGTATTTGATGCGGGTTCACCGTTTCGGCGGCACCGCTCTGGTGATCGTTCATACACTCGCACAGATTGCCTTAATGCTTTTGATGTCGAATGTTTTCCTGGCCATCTTCAATCTTCTGCCGCTGCCGCCTCTGGACGGCTTTGAACTTTTCAGCCGTCTGCTGCCGGCACGCTGGGTGTATTGGCTGCAGTCTCATGCACATATCATCAGCATGGTGATGCTTTTTATCATTATTTTCCTGGGCGGCCCCTTTTCGAGATTTCTGAATCTTCTGGCCAAGCCGATCCTATTTGTCCTGCAATGGCCCTGGGCGACCTTATTTAATGCGCTGCTCTGACGAAAGACGATGCGATGGCCGATAAGCAGCTGAAAAAAACAGATAAGGATATTCTGCCTCTTCCCGATACGGGAGAGGAAAGACGCAAAGGTCCCGAACTCAAACTCGGAGATTTTTCCGGTCCGCTGGATCTTCTCATTTTTCTGATTGAAAAAAACGAGATCGACTTATTTGATATTCCGGTGGCCGAACTGACGGATCAGTACTTGGATTATCTGGAAAAAGAAGATGAGGCGGCGATGGACCTGGCGTCCGATTTTATCGTAATGGGCGCCTCGCTCCTGGAGCTGAAATCCCGGATGATGCTGCCGCAGGACAGAGAAGAAGAGGAAGAAGATCCCCGCGACGAGCTGGTGCTCAGGCTTCTGGCCTACCGGCGCTGCAAGCTTATTGCCGATAAGCTCAAAGAACGGGCAGCGCTCTATGCACCCGTGGTCTTCCGTCTGCCGGAAAATCCTGCTGCTTTGGGCATTGAGCCTTTTGATCCCAAGCTTTTGTATGCGGACGAAAGCCAGTTCAGTGCGGAGCGTTTCCGCAGCGGGCGGGAAGCGGTGAGTGCGCGCAATGCCGCCCGTTTCCAGGATTTGAGCGAAAAAATGGATTATATCGTAAGCCGGGAACAGCTTAATCTGAAAACCTGGATTAAAAGCTTATGGAGCCGGCTCAAGCACGGGATTACACTCAGCTTCAACCGGCTCTTTCCGGCGTCCAAAGGGCGCCGGGAGCGTCTGACCGGTTTTCTGGCCGTGCTGGAACTTTTAAAACAAAATCGCATTACGGCGGAGCAGGAGGAGCCCTTTGCCGATATTATCCTTAAACGCCGCAAAGGCAAAAATTAAGAGATTCACGGAGAGCGGATGAGAGCATGCAAGATCATAAGAATGTGCCGAAAAATACTGTAGAAAAGCCCGGAGAAAGCCCTGAGAAAAGCACGGCGGAAGGCAAGGATTATGCCTTAAATCCCATACAATGCCTTGAAGCGCTTTTGTTTGCGGCGGGAGATCCCGTCCCTCTGAGGCGTCTGTGTGAAGTGCTGGATCAGGATGAGGAAAGTGTACGGGCTTTTTTAGAGGTCCTGCAGAAGCATTATGCCGAAGCGCAGCACGGGATCGAGCTGCGGAAGGTCGGGGAGAGTTATGCCTTAGCTACAAAACCGGAGGCGAATGATGTCTTGTCGGAATTTTTTGCCAAACCGCCTAAAATTACGAATCTCAGCTCGGCCGCATATGAAACGCTGGCCGTGGTGGCGTATAACGAGTCCGTCACACGTGCTCAGATTGAAAGTGTCCGCGGGGTCAATTCCGACGCCGCGCTGAATCGTCTTCTGGAAAAAGGCCTGGTGGAAATGAGCGGGACGCTGGATCTGCCGGGACGGCCCTCTGTCTTTAAAACCACGGAACTCTTTTTACGCCTCTACGGCATTTCCTCGCTTCAGGAACTCGAACCGATGGACATGCTGATGTACGATACGGTTCAGGAGTTCGAACAATCCTATAAAATGACCCGTGAACTGGCCGACAAGGGAGAGCAGGAAGATCTCGCCTTTGCCGAAGGCGCCGCCGATCTTTCAGATGCCGCGGAGGAGAAAGCGGCAGACGAGACAGATCAGGACGCAAGCGAGTAAAATAACAAGCGGGCAGAATAAAACGTAAGAGAAAATAAACGGGGGGACATCATGGAGCTGAATCCTGATCTGAGCGTTAGAGAACGGCTGAAAGAAGCCGCGCCCGGATTTTCCAAAGCACAGCGCCGTATTGCGGAATATATTGAAGAACATTATGAAGCGGCCGCCAAGCAAACCGCAGCGCGTGTCGGCAGAGCCTGTCATGTTTCGGAATCGACGGTCGTCCGTTTTGCCCATCAGCTCGGCTACGCCGGCTATCCGGAGTTTCAGGCTGCCCTGCTCGAAGATTTAAAGCAGAGCCTGAGCCTTGAAGAGCGGATGAATATGATGCATTACATTGCGCCCGAGCAAAAGGCCGATTTTCTTTCCTATGTCTATGAACATGATATCCGCCTGCTGCGGCAGGCCAAAAAGGAGCGCGATCCCGCCGCTTTCGAAGCTGCGGTCGACGCGCTGCTTCGTTCCGAGCGCGTTTTTATTGCGGGCGTGCGCTCGGCCGCACCCCTCTGCCAGTTTCTGGCTTATTATCTGAGCTTCTTTCTTTCGGATGTCCGCAGAATCCGGCCCGGTGCTTCCGGCGAAATGGTGGAAAATCTCCTGCCGATCTCAGAAAATGACCTGCTCTTTGCCATCAGTTTTCCCCGCTATTCCCAGCGCACCGTCCGTTCGATGGCCTTTGCCCGCAGCCGGGGCGCCAAGGTGATTGCCCTGACCGACCGGCCGACGTCGCCCCTGGCCGAATACAGCGATGTGCTTCTGACGGTGCCCTGCGATATGCTGTCTCTGGCCGATTCGGTGGTGCCCGCATTCAGCCTGGTGACGGCGCTTGTTGCGGCCGCGGCGGAGCGTTCGGCCGATAAAGTCAGAGAGCATGTTATCTTGCTTGAACAGGCCAGACAAAGTTATGATGAAAAAAATCTGAGGAATAAATCCTAACA
>CALLQJ010000226.1 GCA_938014865.1 uncultured Fastidiosipila sp. | reverse complement strand
GAATAAAAATCTTGATGAAATCAGCGACTATATAAAAGAAAAGATGGAAGAGAGCGGGATCAAGCTCCTCTGGGGCACGGCCAATCTCTTTAATGCGCCCGAGTATATGAACGGGGCCGGGCCCTCGAATTCCCCCGACGTCTACGCCTTTGCGGCGGCTCAGATTAAAAAAGCCCTCGACCTGACCGTCAAGCTGGGCGGCACGGGCTATGTTTTCTGGGGCGGACGTGAAGGTTATGAGACCTTGTTAAATACCGATATGAAGCTGGAACAGGAAAATATGGCCACGCTCATGCACATGGCCGTCGACTACGGCCGGTCCATCGGCTTCAGCGGAGATTTCTTCATCGAGCCGAAGCCGAAGGAGCCCATGAAGCATCAGTATGATTTCGATGCGGCCACCTCGATCATGTTCCTGCGTCAGTACGGCTTGGACAAAGACTTCAAGCTGAATATCGAAGCGAACCATGCGACCCTGGCCGGCCATACCTTTGAACATGAGCTGCGCGTTGCGGCCATAAACGATATGTTAGGCTCCGTGGACGCCAACCAGGGCGATATGCTGCTCGGCTGGGATACGGACCAGTTCCCGTCGAATGTCCGGGCGGCGACCTTGGCCATGCTCGAAATTCTCCGGGCGGGCGGACTGGAAAAAGGCGGCCTGAACTTTGACTCCAAGAACCGCCGTCCGTCAAACACCCGGGAAGATATGGTGAAAGGCTTTATCCTCGGGATGGACAGCTTTGCCCTCGGTCTGATAAAGGCGGCAAAGATTATAGAAGACGGCCGTATCGATGACTTCGTGAAAGAGCGCTACGCAGGCTTTGAAAGCGGCATCGGCAAGAAGATCCGCGACAAGGCCACTTCTCTGGAAGAGCTGGCCGCTTATGCCGAGGATCTCGGCGAGGCGCCGCTGCCGGCAAGCGGCAATCAGGAAGGCCTTGAAAGTGTCCTGAACCAGATCTTGTACGGCTGAAGCCTCAGCAGAAACGAATAAAGCGGACTTTTCCCTGAGCCGAGTCCGGCATAAAAAAAGGACCTTCATTTTGCTGAAGGTCCTTTTTTACAGAGTTGAACCGGGTCTGCTTGAGGGGAAGTACTGACCCGGTTCAGAGATCGGCGGATGTCCGCCTACGTAGATTTGTCTATTTCAAAGCGGCGCTCTCGCGCAGTGCGTAATGTCTTTCTGAGTCTTTATTTTAGCACAAAAACAAGGGATTTCCCTGCCCGGCTGAGAGTATTCTGTAAATTATTTAAAAAATCTTCAAGACATTTTTCACTCGTGGATCCAGCGCCCCTTGGTGAAATCCGGGAAGGCCACAGTCTGCCCGCCCGCAGCAATGGATGCCTCGGACAGGTATGTGACGGCCATCCAGGAGGCGGCGTCGTAGACGTCAATGGGCATAGGCTTATTATTTCTCAGCGCGTCGAAAAAGGCATCGAAGACAAGCCAGTCCATGCCGCCGTGTCCGCCGCGGATTTCATCTTTTAAGAATTCCTTCCAGATCGGATGTTCGTATTTGTCTCTGAATTTATCGGCATTGCCCCACTGCTTATTCCATTCGAAGTCCGCTTTTTCGATTTCTTCATCGCCGTCGATGAAAATCGAATGATTGTCTTCGGTATAGAGCGCTCTTGTGCCGTGGACGGTAAAGCCCCGGGAATAGTAGCGCGGCAGAGTGGTGTCGAGGGTCAGGCGGATGTTTTCGCCGCCCGCACATTTGATAATGGTGGTGACGACATCACCCTGGGCTAAATTCCGGGCGCAGACACCGGGAGAGTCGTCTTTATTGCGTTCCAGATAAGGTTCCAGA
>CALLQJ010000225.1 GCA_938014865.1 uncultured Fastidiosipila sp. | reverse complement strand
CGGCCCTCAGTGAGGAAAAAATCCGCGAGGAACTGGCGCTCGGCCGGCGGGATCTGCGGGAACTTCGTACCATGACCATTGACGGCAAGGATGCCCGGGATCTGGATGATGCCGTATCGATCCGGGAAGAAGAGCGCGGAGAAGTCAGGCTCTGGGTACATATTGCCGATGTCAGCTACTACGTTAAAGAAGACAGTCCCCTGGACATCGAAGCGTATAAACGCGGCAACTCCGTCTATCTGGCGGACCGTGTCCTGCCCATGCTGCCGCCCAAGCTTTCGAACGGGATCTGCAGCCTCAACCCGGGGCAGGCGCGCCTGGCGATGACCTGTGAGCTTTTGTTTAATAAAGAAGGCCGGCAGATTGACGGGGATATTTATGAAAGCGTCATCTGCTCCGATCTGCGGGCGAATTATGAAGATATCAAGAAGAGCATGGACGGGAACCCGCCTGAAGACTATGCGGCTTATATGACGGAGATCAAAGCCATGGAAACGCTCGCGCGCAAGCTTTCTGAAGCGGCCGAGTTCCGCGGGGCGCTGGACTTTGAATTTCCCGAAACCAAGGTGGAAATGGCCGCCGACGGGACGGTCAAAGCGATCTGTCCCGAGCCGCATAGTTTTGCGAATGAAATCATTGAGCAGTTTATGATCGCCGCGAATCGCTTTGTGGCGGAGGTCTTTACCGAACTTTCCCTGCCTTTCCTCTACCGTGTGCATGATTGGCCCGATCCGGAGAAACTTGAGCGTTTCCGGGAGGCGCTGAAGCGGCAGGGCAAGACCATCAAGCTTTCCGCCAATCCGAATCCGCGCGAGCTTTCGGCGGTGCTTGAGGACCTGCATCTGATGCCGGGCGCGGCGGCGCTGCAGAATCTTCTGCTGCGTTCTCTGGCGAAGGCGGTCTATTCGTCACAGCCGATCGGCCATTACGGCCTGGCGCTGGACGACTATTCGCATTTTACCGCCCCCATCCGGCGTTATTCGGATCTTTTCATTCATCGGGTGATCCGCGGCTATCTGCGCGATCAGGTGAAATTCAGACACTGGCGCCGCCTGGCACCCGAGGTGGCGGAACAGTGTTCGGAACGGGAGCGCAATGCCATCGATGCCGAGCGGGACAGTGTCGACCAGAAAGTGGTCGAATACTATGCCGAGCGCATCGGGGAAGTTTATGATGCCGAGGTCACCGGCCTGATTCCCGCCGGCATCTTCGTGATGCTGCCGTCGTCGGCGGAAGGCATGATTCCTTTCCGGGAGATGGCCGATTACTATGTTTACGACGAGCTTTCGATGACGGCGCGCGGCAAGGATTACGGCGGGGTCTTTACCATCGGCGACCGCTTCCCGGTCCGGATTGCCCGGGCCGCTGTGGTCCGGCGGCAGCTTGACTTGGTCATGGTGGATGAGGAGGCTTTTGTCCGCAAAAACAAAGCCTCCCGCAAGAGCCGTCAGGGCGGCCGGCGCAGCAATGCGCATCATGCCCGTAAGAACAAGAAGCCGAAGCGCAGAAGACGGCGCGACAAGAAGACGACGAAAAAGAGAAGAGGCAAAAGAAGATGAGTTCGGAATCCGCACCGGTTTTAGTCATTGAAAATTTAGGCTGCAAGGTCAATCGCTACGAAGCGGACAGCATTGCCCAGCAGTTTGCGGCGGCAGGCTACAGGATCAG
>CALLQJ010000224.1 GCA_938014865.1 uncultured Fastidiosipila sp. | reverse complement strand
GAATAACGGTTCGAGCACTCGATCATTTCCGGGAAAGGCTCGTGATGCCGGGAAATAATCAGACAGGGAATGCCCCGCGACATCAGGGCGTCGAGTTTCTGCATGCGCACAGCCGGTGTCTGCATTCCCAGATACGCCATTTCCATATTGCCGAGAAGCTGAATACGGTCAGCTCCGAAATGTTCATAAGAACCGGAGAGCTGAAGTCCCGGACGCGTAACGTCCGCAATGGAAATCAGGATGTCTTCCGTATTGTCGAAAGACGTCAGTTCCTCTAAATTAAATTCATCGATAATATTGCGCAGACTGACAGATGCCATTTACATATCCTCATATTTCTAAAAAGCGAACAAACCCGGCCCCCCGGCTTGATTGAAATCTCCGAAGGGATCGGGCAGATCTTCTGTACTGCCGCCTAAGCGTTGAACAGATGACAATATATCATAATACAGAGCACGATCAATGCTTTTATAATTCTTTTCTATATAAGCGCGCAGGAGCGGAATCGCCCGTACCGATCCGAGATCTCCGAGGCAGATAGCGGCAATTTGCTTTTTCTCCATTTTGCGGAAAGCATCCCGTAAAACAGGATAGGCTTCGGCAATCAGAGCCTCGTCGCCTTTGCAGACGGCCGTCAAATCCTGCAGCAGGTAATCCGTCCCGTTCTGCTCCGAGCGTCCCTCCTGCACTTCAATACGGATGCGGCGGCCCAGAAGCGCCGCACCTTCCGCGCCGAAGCGGCGGAAATACAGGCCCAGCGACTCCGCCGTCCGTTCGTCCGGCGTTTCCGCTTCCAGATACCAGTCCAGCAGCAGGCTGCTGACCGCATCGTCTTTCCAGACCGAGGCCATAGGCAGCAGCTGCCGGAGCAGGTAGATATCCGCCAGCTCTTCCTCTTCCGGTAAATCCCCTGCCCCCGCCTCGGGCGAGCGCTGCAGGATCAGATCCAGATAACGCTTGCGGCCCTCTGCCGTGAGCGCAGCCACAATCGGTTCCAAGGCTGCCGGGAATTCATAGTCCAGCTTTTCGGCAAAGCCCTGCAGAAAATCCAGGAGCTCTTCTTCCTCTGCTTCGTTCAGATAGTCCTGAAGGGTTCTGCGGCCGAGTTCTTCCGACTCTTCTTCATACCAAGCGTCTTGAACCGCCGAAAATTCCCGCTCCAGGGCCCTCGCAAACTGCATCTCCGTCCCCCGGTGCAGCCTTTCGTCATTCAGCAGTTCATCAAAAATACGGACAAAAGCCTTGTTGACGCTTTCCGCATAACGACGGCCTTTCTCCTGCATACTTGTCATAAAAATCTCCCATCCGACATAAAATTCTGTCTCAACATTGTAACACGTCAGGCGCCGGGCTAAAAGTTTCCCGGGGCCGCGTCCGGCTTGGAAATGAGGGCCGAAAAGCGCGGAAAAGAGGGCTTTTCTATGCAAAATCCGAAGCGTAAAAAAATGTTAAAACATTTTATACAGTTTCGTTAAGCTGAATGTCAAATAAAGTCAAAGTCCCTTGATATACTATAGATAGTTAAAAAGAGCGCCCCGGCAGTGAGGCGACAAAATATATAGGAGGAATAAGTGATATGTTTAATTTAATGCCTTTCGATTTCGGCAGAACGAATATGTGGAGAAGAATGCAGCGTGAGTTTGATGCGATGAACAGGATGTTCGAATCCTTTGAACCGGTCAATATGCGCTGTGACGTGGAAGATCTCGGCGATCATTATGAGATCAGCATGGAGCTTCCCGGCATGTCCAAAGATGAAATTTCTCTGCAGGTTTCCGACAATGTGCTGACGATCAGCGCCGAGAGACAGACGGATGTGGACAGAAGTCCTGAAATCCGGGCGGAGAAAGCGGAAGATGACGGGAAAGACGATACGGCTCTTGAAGAAAGACAAGCGGCCGAACTCGACAGACCCGGACGTTACATCCACAGAGAACGCAGCTATCAGAGAACAGAACGTCACTTTAATGTAGAAGATGTAATCGTCTCTGAGATTACGGCGTCCTACGAGAACGGCATCCTGACGGTGAAGCTTCCCAAGAAGCATCCGACCGAAGCAGAAGATGACGTCTTCACGGTTGAAATCGATTAATAAAAATAATAAATTCTTCGCTGCCTGAAGCAGCGGAGCTGCAAAAGGCCTTTCGCCTTCACGGGCGAGAGGCCTTTTCTTATATTTGCTTATAAAATTTCGGCTTATAAAAATCAAAGATCGCGGCTTCTGCACGATCCGCGACCGCTGCAGGATCAGCCTAAGTTGAGCTTGGTGTCTCCGGGTTTGATCCAGCCGGCTTTGCGCATGGGAAGGGCAATCAGCCAGGTTAAGAGCGCCGGCAGAACCAGGGAAATCAAAATGAGATAAAGCCAGCTGAGGCCGCTCGCTCCGACGGCGGCGGCACCGTGCGCTAAGGCCTCTTCGGAAGGATTCAGCCAGCCGGTGATCACCCCGATCTGTCCGACCAGGCCGGAGGTGCCCATCCCGGAAGAGATCGGCGCTCCGTTCATTTCGAGTTTGAACCAGGTCGTGGCGATCGGACCGGTTATGGCCGACGCAATGATCGGCGGCAGCCAGATAACGGGTTTGCGCATAATATTCGGAATCTGCAGCATGGAGGTGCCCAGGCCCTGA
>CALLQJ010000223.1 GCA_938014865.1 uncultured Fastidiosipila sp. | reverse complement strand
CGGCGGCGGGGGACCGACGGCGGAAATGCTCGAAACGCAGCGCCGCTTAGGGCATAATCTCCCCTCTGTCCCGAAAGTCAAGCCTTCTTTCGCAAAAGCCTATCTGGAAGATCTGGAAGCCCGCCTTAAAGCGAGCGGCCGGGAGCTGCCGTACTGGGTCGGCGAAATCCCCCTGGAATTTCATCGCGGAACACTGACGACCATGGCTTTAATTAAAAAGCTCAACCGCAAGGCTGAGTTTGCCCTGCTGAATACAGAATTTCTGGCCGCCTGCGACAGGCTCATGCGAGGTGAAAAAGCCGAGCGGCCCGATCTGGAAAGCAGCTGGAAAACGCTTTTGAAAAATCAATTCCACGACATCCTGCCCGGCTCCTCGATCGAAGCGGTCTACCCCGAAAGCGAAAAAGACTACAGGGGCGTCCTCGCCTCCTGCGAAAAAATCAGCCGGGAAACACTTGCCGCTCTATCTGAAGATACGGAAATTCCCGAAGACGGTGTCCTGGTCTATAATCCGCACGCCTTTGAGCTGCCGAAAGGCTATGCCCAAAGCCTCAACAACGCCGAAACCGTTCCGCCTTTAGGCCGCGCCCTCCTCACAAAGGAACAAAAGCCCTCGGACGAGGTCCTGCGCTTTGATCCCGAGACGCTTGAGGCGGAAAATAAGTTTTTCATTATCCGCTTTGATGCATCGGGCCGCATCCTCTCGCTGCGGGACAAAGAAGCCCGGCGCGAGCTTATTCCCGAGGGGAAAAAGGCCAATAACTTGCTGCTTTTAGAAGACCGCCCGCTCGAATACGAGGCCTGGAACACCGAACGCTATGCCGACGATACGATCTATGAAATTGAAGCCGATGAGCCTTTAAGGCTTGCGGAAGAAAATGAACGCTTCCTGCGGCTTAGCTTTTCTGCCCGCTTCGGCCGTTCCGAAATCCGGCAGGTCATTACAATTTACCGGGAGCGCCGCCTGATCGAATTTGTCTCCGAAGCGGACTGGCATGAAGACCGGCTTTTCTTAAAAACGGACTTCCCCCTGGCGCTTCAAAGTGAAACCGGACAGTGCGATATCCAGTTCGGCAATATCAGCCGGAACCTCCATGAAAATACCTCCTGGGATCAGGCGCACTTTGAAGTGCTGGCCCACCACTGGGCGGACATTTCAGAAGGGGCTTACGGGGCTTCTGTGATCAATGACTGCAAATATGCCTATAAACTGCGGCAAGGCCTCATCCGGCTCTCGCTTCTGCGCGCGCCGAAAGCGCCGAATCCCATGGCTGACATGGGCCGTCATCGTTTCCGTTATGCGCTCTATCCGCATCAGGGGCATTGGCGGGACAGCCGGCTCATCGAAGAGGCCGAAGTCTTCAACCGGCCCTGCCTTGAAATTCCGGTGAAAAAGCAGCCCGGAAAACTGCCCGCTTCATTCAGCCTCTTAGAACTTTCCGAACGGGGTATTTTCTGCTCGGCCGTCAAGCCGGCCGAAAGCGGGGAAGCGGCCTTGATCGTCCGGCTTTATGAAAGCCTCGGCAGCACGATCCGCTGTGAGATGAAGGTGCACGAAAAGATTTCGGGCCTGAGCCTTTGTGATCTGGCGGAAGTGCCTGTCGACGATCTGCCCTTAAAAGAGGGACGGACGGAATTGAACTTTACGCCTTACGAGGTAAAAACCTTAAAATTGGATTTGGCTTAAATGATGCTCGGCCCAAGTCTTTGTTCTGAGAGACCCGGGCCGTCTAGACAGTCAAGACAGAAGAAAGCTGCTTTCCCGGCGGAGAGCAGCTTTTTTTGCTTTGTCTTATCTTCTGCGGTAAAGGATATGAGCCGTTTTCCCGGCATTCGGCTCACTTGATTTTTTCAGGGAAAAGCACTTGATAAAAACAGGGAATTTTATTTAGAGCGCCTTACGGCGTTCTAAGTAAAATAAATGATTGAAAATTTTACTTAGAGAAGATAAAATTGTTCTAAGTAAAATAGATTTACCTTAGGAGGCGATATTTTGAAGCTGGAAAGCAATAGAGCAGGTTATTTAAAAAGAGTGCAGAGCGATTATGAGTGTTTTGTTCCAAATAATCTAAACGATATAGAGCTTACTATAGACGATGAAATCAATAGATTGCTCAACAAAGCCTATTTGCTTTTAGGTCGTCTGGACGGTATGGCAATAACATTACCGGATATTGATCTTTTTGTATCTATGTATGTGCAAAAAGAGGCCGTTATAAGTTCTCAAATTGAAGGGACACAAGCTTCTTTAGTAGATGTGCTGCAGAAAGATAGAAATAATAAAAAAGTTAAGGAAACTAAAGAAATCGTAAATTATATCAAAGCAACACATTTTGCCTTTAACCGACTTAAGGAACTTCCTTTAAGTATGCGATTAATAAGAGAAACACACGCTGTTCTTCTATCAAATGTCAGAGGTGAAGAAAAACTTCCCGGTGAGTTTAGGAAATCACAAAATTGGATAGGACCCGCCGGTTCAAGCTTACAAAATGCAAGTTTTATTCCGCCGTCACCGGATCTGATGGACGTATCATTGAACGATTTAGAAAAATATATACATGAAGCAAGTGATATTTCGGCTCTAATAAAAATTGCTCTTATTCACTACCAGTTTGAAACAATCCACCCATTCTTAGATGGCAACGGAAGAATGGGCAGGCTTCTGATTATTCTGTTTTTAAAAGAACAAGGCTTAATAGAGTATCCTGTTCTTTATCTAAGCTACTTCTTCAAAAAAAACAGAAACAAGTACTATGAACTGCTTAATAACGTACGTATTAAGGGAGAATTTGAAGAATGGGTTAAATTTTTTATAGAAGGTATATGTGAAATATCTGAAGACTCCATTGATTCCATTCAAAAAATAGCGGCATTAAAAAAGGAAGATACAAAAAAAATCCGAGTTTCGTCAAGGGGAAATATCTCAAACCTTCTTACCGTATATGAATATCTCTTAAAACATCCCTTTGTAGAAGCAGATGACATCATAAACTTACTTGGAGTCACGAGGCCAACGGTAAATAAACTTTTAGAAATTCTAATCGAAATAGGTATATTAGAACTTGTTGAAGATAAAAAAAGGTACAGACAGTATTTTTATAAGGAATATGTAGACATACTTTCAGAAGGAACCGCACTATAGCTTCAAAATAAAAAGGCATTGAAAATCACAGCATTAAGGCGATTGGAAAGCAAAAAATCCAATCGCCTTTTTTATATAGCCTTGACTACTCCGCCCAAATACATTCGGGATCAATCGACTGAAGATCCGGCGCCCCTGTCCGCGCCATCATTCCGCGGAGGGCATCGTTTGCTTCCTTTATATAGTCTGCAGCACCCTCTGCCCCCTTCTCCCGGAAGGCCGGCAGGACAGCGCGGCCGAGATGCACCGCTTTCGCCCCCAAGGCCAAGGCTTTGAAAGCGTCATAGCCTGAAGAAATGCCGCAGTCGACAAAGAGATCCAAACGATCTCCGGCCGCCGCCTTGATTTTCGGCAGGATCATCAGAGGCGGGACGGCACAGGGCTGAATGCCGTGATGATGCGAAATCACAATCCCCTTTACCCCCGCCTCGGCGCATTTTAAGGCATCCTTCACGCTCAGTACACCCTTTATGACAAAGGGCAGCGGCGACGCGTCGACTAATTTCTTTAATTCTTCCGTCGTCAGCGGCTGCATTTCCAAGCCGTTGACGACGTCATGCTCGCCGTTATGCTGAAAGCTGTGATCGATGTCGATGCCGACAGCCAAAGCGCCGTGTGCTGCCGCATGCTGAAGCCGCCTTCTGAGGAGTGCTCTGTCTTTATAAGGCTTGACGATTTTAATGGTGGACGCCCCTGTTTCGGCAATTTTTTCAAATTCTTCTTCATCGCCCATGCCGGCCCAGTTCACGACATTTACCCGGGCAGCCGCTCTTGCCATTTCTGCCATGCCGCCGGGATGGCTGCCGTCAAGATGGGAAAAGGCGGCAATCATGATCGGAGAACTGAAGCGTTTGCCGTAAAGTTCAAAGCTGGTATCCGGCACGCAGCTGTCGAGATAGCGGGCTTCGACTAAAAGATTGTCAAGGTAGGCGCGGGTAATGGCGTTCGAATCCTGCGGGGTCTTGAGATAGCTTAAATCCATCGGAGATCCTTTCTGTCGCCTCTCGGCTTTCCTTTTTCCTCTTAAAATTTTCTGTCTTTTGTCTGAGACGGGCGCTGCTTAGTTCAGTCTTCCCGAAACGCCGGACGCCAGTCGTTATCGCCGAGGCGTTCATACGGGAGCCAGAGCAAGGCAATGACCTTCACGCGGATATCCGATTTTTTCGGCTTCATCGCAAATTCCGTCACCGCCTCATTGGCCGCTTCATAACGCTCATTGAGTTTATCGAGCTCTTCTTCGAGCTCAAGTTCCAGGGCCTCGAGGTCTTCCTGATACTTTTCTAAAGTCTCTTCCGCCCGGCCGATATCGTCCGTCTGCTGCTTGGCACGGCCCGCAGCCCGGGCGCTGCTCGCCGCTTTATTGATATTGGTCTTGCTGATTTTTTTGCGTCCGATAAGGCCGCCCAGCAAGGTGGAACCCAGACTCATCGCGGCACTCAGTTTGGCCTGCTTGGCCTGGCCTTTTTCCCGTTCGACGCGCTGCTCCGCTTTGCGGATGCGCTCGGCCATGGTCTGCATCTTTTTCTCGTATTTTTTGCGCAGATCTTCCATCTTCTTATCCCGCTCTTCCCGGCCTTCCTGACTGACGCGGATGACAAAATCCCGTTCCGATTCTCCCGGCTGAGAAACCATGCCGGTCTTCTTATTTTTGTACAAGGTCAGCACCTGTTCACGGTATAAGAAGTCCTTCAGTTCACGATTCCAGGCGGTATAATTCGTTTTCTTTTTAGCCGCTTCCGGCAGGGAGATAAAACGCACGCCGCTTTCCGGGCGCTCTTCCAGCGCTTCCGGCTCGGGCCGGACCGGACTTTCCTTTTTCCAGTCCACCGTAATAACGCCGTCCTGCAGCGGCGTATTCCAAGTTGTAATTTCTTCGTAGGCAATATCCTGCTTATTATCCACGAAATCCGTACTCACTACCCCGTATAAAGAGGGGAAGTAATATAAATTTTCTGCCGCAAAGTCGACCGGCAGGAAATACTCCGGGATCCCGTCGGGGACCTCCGCCCGGACGGCGGAGGCAGAAACAGCCGGTTCTCCGGAGGCTTTTGTTTCAGCAGAAGCCGCCGGGGCCCGGCGCTTTTCGGGCGCCCTTATTTCTTCTGTCGGCACTTTAGAGGCAGCCGCTTCGCTTGTTTCGGAAACAGCAGCTCTCCGGCTTTTCTCTCCCGCCTCTGCCTCGGCTTCGAAGACTTCTGCCTCGTCCGAAGCATCTTTTTCCGGCTCCAGCGCTTTCAGCTGATTTTTCGTCAGGGGTCCTGCTAAATAAGACATACACCAGCGGGTCTCGAAAAGTTCCGGGTGATTTTCGTGCACATTATTCACCAGGAAGACACGGCTCTTAAGGCCCGAAATAATCTCGCTTAAAGCTTTGCGGTCAAAGCGCTGCGCCGCTTCGCGCGAAGCGCCCTGCAGGCCGTCCAGAAGACGGTTTTTATCCTGTTCGGTCTGAAGCCTTCCGATAAACCACGTCCCGATATTGGCCAGTCCCTTATAATCGAGGTCCGCCGGATTCTGCGTCGTCAGCACAATGCCGAGTCCGTAAGCCCTGGCCTGTTTCAGCAAGGTGAGAAGCGGCGGCTTCGACGGCGGATTGGCGACCGGCGGGAAATAGCCGTAAATCTCATCCATGTACAAGATCGCCCGCAGGCTGCTCGTGCCGGACTGCGTGCGCATCCAGGAAAGGACCTGATTCAAAAAGCTTGAAACAAAGAACATCCGCTCCGCTTCGCTCAAATGATTAATCGATAAGATGCTGATCCGGGGCTTGCCTTCTTCGGTATAAAGCAGGCGGGAAATATCCAGAGGCTCCCCTTGCATCCAGGAAGCGAACTGCGGCGAAGCCAAAAGATTATTAAAGCGCATCGCCAGCTTAAAGCGTTCCTCTTCCGGATAGAAGGTTTCAAGCGGCATCACGCCGACTTTGTCCAAAGGCGGATCCTGAATGGCGCCGATGAGCCCCGCCAGGTCCACGTTCTCCCCTTCACCCCAGATTTTGCTCAGGATATTGCTCAAGAGAATATGCTCGCGGCTGTTCAGAGGATCCGTATCCAGGCCCAGCAGCGCCAGGAGGCTCGAGACCATGGACGCCACATAATCCTGCAGGGCTTCCGGCTCTTCCCGGATCGCATCCGACGGCCGGTCAATGAGCTGCATCATGGAAATAGGGCGGCCGGCGGCACTTCCCGGGGTATAGACCGTAAACTCTGCCTTTTCCCGCATCGTCCGGATGCGTTCTCCGTCCTGGTCCCAGTCGGCCAGTCCCTTTTGCCAGTTTTCGGCGGTCTCGGCTGCCAGCTCTTCAAGGCTGACACCCTTGCGTTCCGCCTCCCCTTTCTGTATCCAGGGCAGGAAATCGTCCGCCTCAAGTTCGGGGAAAGAGAGGAGGAGATTGCTCATATCGCCTTTCGGGTCAATGATCAGCGCGGGAATGTTATCCATGGCCGCTTCTTCCAGGATGTCGATGCAAAGTCCCGTTTTGCCGCTTCCGGTCATCCCGACACAGACCGCATGCGTCGTCAGGTCCTTGGCGTCGTACATAAAGTACTCGTCCGTCCTCTGCCCGGCGGCGCGGTCATAGACTTTGCCGAGATAGAAGCTCCCCAGTTTCTCGTATGTTTTCATGAATCCCTCTCCTCAATTCTTCAGGCTGGCTCTTTCCGATTTCCGGCGCAGCCCTCAGCTGCGGCAGTGTTCGACAAAACGCTTCACGCCCTCAAAGCCTTCCTCGTTTTGCTTGAAGACGCCGGCGTCTTCTAAAACTTTAACAAAAACCCGGCCGCATTCTTCCTCGATAAGGGCATTTACCGTATCTTCGGAGAAGTCCTCGTATTTTTCACGAAGCTCCGCAATCCAGGGGCCGTGTGCCCGGGTCAAATCATTTTCTGCGGGGTCGCTGCCGGATACGAGGCAGTCCGCAACCGCCTCAAATTCCGTCTTTAAGCGGGCCGGCAGCACCGCCAGACCCATGACTTCGATCAAGCCGATGTTCTCTTTTTTAATGTGATGGTATTCCGCACGCGGATGGAAGACCCCCCAGGGGCTCTCTT
>CALLQJ010000222.1 GCA_938014865.1 uncultured Fastidiosipila sp. | reverse complement strand
TTCGCCCGGTTCGGAAGAATCGTGAAGGGCGGGACATCATGTACGATGAGGTCCTCGCCGTTGACTCTTTCAATGCGCATGGCATAGCCCGAACCATCGGTGAATTCCGTTCGCATCCAGACACCGCCGAAGTCACGTCCGGAAGGCAAGGGTTCGTTGACGCGGATACAGTTTTCTTTGCCTCTCGCATCACTGCTGCCGCTTAAATCGGGCATGGCACTTTCCGTGGATCGGACCAGATAGCTCAGATCGTCTTCGCCTTCCAAAAGGAAATCGTCTTTTTCCACCTTGCCTTCGCCGTAAACATAAGCCCAGAGCACCTCGCCTTTGTCATCGAGACGGAGCACGGCGGTTTTGCCCGCAAAGCGGATATCTTCGTACTGTCTTTCTTGGCTGTCATTGCTGATGTAAATGATATCCGTGAAACCGTCGAGGGTCACGCGGGCGACGGCCGTCATGGCGTCGGCATTTTCCGGCGCTGTCCACTCTACGGATTTCACCTTGGCTTCCTGTCCTGCGCGGAAGGTCTCGTACACGGCCCCGTAGCGGGTAATCTCCGAGGGGCTGACGAGGTTTCTGCGGTAGAAATGCCAATTCGGATAATCGTCCATCCGTTTATTCTTATTCTGTGTCCGGCGATTCGTCGGCATGGTGCTGAAGACCGCTTCGGAACCGGGCACGCCGTTCATATGAACATTCAGCGTAGAACCGCTGTCCTCGCCCGTCCAGGAGAAGAAGAAATCTTCCGCGCCGCTTGCACTTTGCGGATCCCGGAACATATCCCGGTACTTTTTAAGGCCCGCCGTATTGCCGGTCGAGGCAATGTAATCCTGCATCGTTCCCTCATGGGCCGTCAGCGCCAGATCGCTCTGCAGGCTGCAGTGCTCATCTTCACTGGCGTGCATAAAGAGCTCATGCGCCTGACCGCCCTGAAGTCTTTGCAGATCCAGGACATAGGAACGGTTCTCGTTCGTTCCCACCATCAGCAGGAGGCGGCGTTTCATCGCGGTCTGATCGGCTTCGGGACCTAAAGAAGACGCTTCAATGAGCTGTACCTCCTTGCCCGAAAGCGCGCCGTCGTCATAGGCCAGGACCGAAGGCCGCGTCCACAAGGAGCGCTGCTCTTTGTAATCTTCCGCATCCTGATTCCAGACCCAGCCCGTATTATGGGACTGCGTGTCCATATTGAAATAGCGGTTATTGCCTTTCGGATAGCCCGAATCGGGCAGGGCTTCGATCCCCGCGCCCCAAAGGGTAATGCCTAAGTGATTGCCGTGATAATGGCCGGCTTTGTAAGGCAGCCCTTCGGACATCGGCGGGAAGGTCAGATTGACCTGCATCGCTTCTTCCGTATCCCCGCGCACTAAAGAGAAGTGTCCGAAGTGCCAGAGTTCGGCATTTCTCAGGTATTCTTCGAGGATCGGATCATTGTGATCGTAAACGTAGTCGCCGTTTTTCTGCCCAAAAGCCCAGCTGTCATGCAGCGCCACCCGGTCCCCGTTGACGTAACGGAAGACGTCATTCAGCCTGAGGCTTTTTTCCAGAAGCGGCCAGCGGGGCGAAAGGTCCGTATGATCCAGCCTCAGGCCGAGTGCCGTATCCTCATAGCCGGGCGGATCAACGAAGTAGCGCTCCAGGAGCTTGACGGCGGCGTTGATATTATTCACCACCTGCATGCCGTAGGAAATAGCGCCTTCCTGCCACATGCCGTCGGCATGGAACTGCCGGCCGGAGAGCATCGCATCCATCCAGGGAATAATCAGGCGGACGATGTCCGGATCGTTTAAGACCACGGCCAGGCCCATGGCATTGCGGATGCCGTAAGGCGTGATATTGCTGTAGTAAACATCATCGTGGAAGTTATAAAGGTTCATAAAGGCCGCTTTGAACCAGCCTTCCGCCGCCGCTCTCATATCCCGGCCGCTTTCGGCGGAGAGCTGCTCCCACTGCGGGGAGTTGTAAAGGAGATCGTAGGCGTAGAGGGCTTCCATCGGAATGTATTTGCCGTGCGCATGGAAGAGGTCGTTATCGACCAGGATGCGCGGCACATCATTATAGCCGTCGGCAAATTCGAGCATGATCAAAATGGCTTTGCGGGCCAGCTCCTCATCTTTGTCCTGCTGATACAGCTGCGCCAGGCGTCTTATGTGCGCTTCGTACTCCGGATGGATATCCATGTGGGTACGCGCGGCTTGATTCTCCCGGGCGGCTCCTCGAAGTTCCGCATCCGTCATCTCTAAAATACCGGCCACGGCCTCGCGGCGTTCGGCTTCTGTTTCATTTTTGAAGGCCCGGAGCTGCCAGCCGCAGAACATCTCCAGGATGCCCTCGTCAAAGGGATGGAGATCGGAAGAGCGTCGTGTAGGGAAAGAGTGTAGATCTCGGTGGTCGC
>CALLQJ010000221.1 GCA_938014865.1 uncultured Fastidiosipila sp. | reverse complement strand
TGACCGCGCTCTCGGCGATCTGGTGGATGACGTCCTCGACGGTGAAGTGCTCCGAGACGGCCTCGATCGCCTCGCGCAGAGCGACATGTCCCGCTGAACGCGGCCTCGGCCGTGATGATTCCGCGTGTGCTGTTCACGCCTTTATCGAGTATTCTGCGCCTTTTCAACGTGCAGGTGCTCTTTGAGTTTGAAGCGATTCTCTCAGCCGGTATTCTGGCGATCAGCATCTTCTTGTTCCTGAAGTTCATGTACCCGAACCGGGAGAAGAAGAATGCGCCCTGGGTGATGACCGCTATGCTGGCTCTGGCGTTTATTCTGATTGATTACGCCGAAAGAATTGTTTAAAATTCCGGCTTAAAATACGAGTCCGGCGGCCCCGCAGATTGCGGGGCTTTTTTTAATTCTTTTTCTTGCTTTGCGTTTTTTCTTCGATTAAAATTTCAGCAGAGGGATTTGTTTTTATACGTATACGTAACTTTATAACATGAGGGGTGATCGTTATGAAGGAGAGGGGATTACGTATCTTATCCGCATTATTGGCTTTGATTTTGCTGCCGGTATTTAATGTGGCCTGCAGCATGTCGGGCGAGACGGAAAGAAGCAGAAGAGAAAGAGATTTGGGCCGTTCCGGCAATATAAAGTCTGACAGCTCAAAAGGACAAGGTGAGGAGCGGGCGGAGAAGACGGAGCAGTCTGAAACGGCTGAGGATCCGGGTGCTGCGGATGAGGGGGAGGACGGAAATTTTACCTTCGAACTCAACGATGAGCAGGAACCTCGGATCGAGCCGGGCTGGTATCAGATGGAAGGCAGTACGCCGGGGGACGATCCCTTTGTTGAGCTCGGCTTTTCCGGCAATTACAGCAAGGTGATCTGGCAAAAAAACAAGGAAGAATCGGCCCTTTGTGTCTATAACCGCGACGGGGATCAGATTACGATGGACTATGCAGATATCCATATTGAGATGACGATCCTCGACGGGCAGAATCTCCGGCTGATCTCGGAGAAATCGCCGAATGTCTCAAAACTCGGGGTTCCGCCGGGAGATCCGGTATTTACTTTGAAAAAGAATGTGTACGATGAGTCCTTCGGCGGCCTGCATTACGGCCCTATGGCGCAGATGCTGGTGTATAAGGGTGTCTTATACATGAACAGCTATCTTGCGGCCGAAGGAGAGCCGGAAGGCGAGGTGCTCGCCACGATTCCGGCGGCAAATTTTGCGGATCTTCCGCCCACAGAGAACATGAAAAGCAATATTGAAGAAGACGTTGCGCTCAAAAAAGGGGCCGAAGAAGAGCTTTGCGTTCAGATCGGAGGCGCGTGGTGGCGCTTTAAGCCGCTGCGTTACGGGAAGAAGGCCGATTAATTTTTTAAAAGAAGAAGCATTCGTGTAAAAACAAACTCAGCTGCATACGAATAAGACCGCCGCCCGGAAGGACGACGGCCTTTTTTTATCCGAAAGTTTGAATGCTGTATTTCGTGAAAGACGCCGGCGCGGCTGCTGTTTTGGCTTCCGTACTGCGTGCGGACGCCGGACGCCCGCTTCGTCCAAAGTCTTTCAGGACCTCAGATGTCTTCTTCCCGGAAGGACAGCTCGAGCTTTGTTTCCGAGGATAAGAACTGCCGGTAGGAGATCCCCGCCGCATCAAACATCTTCTTGGAAACGATGACGCTGTCCGTGCTGCGGTACTTATCGGAAATGTAGATCACCTCCCGTATCCCCGATTGGATGATGGCTTTGGCACATTCATTGCAGGGGAAAAGGGCGACATAAATGCGGCAGCCTTTTAAGGAGGTGCCGGGGTTATTGAGGATCGCGTTGAGCTCGGCGTGGCAGACATAGGCATATTTGCTGTTTTGGAAGTCGCCTTCGCGCTCCCAGGGGAAGGCATCATCATCCAGGCCTGTCGGGAAGCCGTTATAGCCGGTAGAAATGATTTTATTGTCTTCATTGACGATGCAGGCACCGACCTGCGTACCGGGATCTTTGCTGCGTTTGGCGGCCAGCAGGGCGACGCCCATAAAATATTCGTCCCAGGTGATGTAATCTTCGCGTTTCGGCATAAAGCAAATCCTCACTTTCCTCTCAGAACGGTATCAGATTTTATTCTAACAAAAAATACTGCCGGACTATAGTCAGCGGCAGTATTCTTTTTAATCATTGAAGCTTTTGTCCTCTGCAGCCGGGGCCTCAGTCGCCGCCCGCGTCGCTTACCAGGTAATTGATGCCCGCGCCTGATTTGGAATGCAGGGGGCAGCTTTGCACGGGGGTCAGGGGACTTCCCGCTTTGAAATACTCAGTCCTCGCATAAGCGCCGCAGCCGCCTGTTGCCAGCTGTCCGGTGACCGTCGATACCTGAAGTTCAATGATATCCGCCGGCCTTGTCCAGTCAATCGGCGGCAGGTCGCGGTGGATATACTGCATGTAATCGCCGACTAAACCGTGGATCAGGAAGAGATCATCCCAGATGATGTAGGTGCTCTTGATCCGGTTGTCAAAGCCGTACCAGGCCGCTGTTGTATAGTAGGGGGTCTGTTCAATAATCCACTCATCTTTCTGATTATCGGTCGTTCCCGTTTTGCCGGAGGTGGGAATCTTTTCGCCCGCCTCGTTATAGACCACGCCGGCATTCACGGCCGTACCGCGGTAGCTGTGACCGCCCGTTCCCCAGATCATGACTTCTTCCATAATCTTCTGCATCATGAAGGCCGTCGACGGCTCAAAGACTTTTGTAAAATCTCCGTTCTTCTCGGGATTGTTTTCCAGGAGCACGTTGCCGTCCGCATCCGTGACCCGGCTGTAGGTTTTGGCCTTGGTGAACTGTCCGCCGTTGGGGAAGGTCATAAAAGCATTCGCCATCTGCAGAGGCGAGACACCGACGCTGAAGGCGCCGAGCCCTAAGGCTAAACCGCTGTCGTCTTTGGTCAGCGGCAGGCCCATCTGGGTGAGGAAGGACTTGGCGTTTTCCACCCCGACCAGGGATAAAACCTTTACCGCGGGGACGTTATTGGAGATCTTCAGGCAGTCCCGCATCGCCATATTGCCGTAGTAGCCGGAATAGGCGTTGCGCGGCCAGTAGTCATCGCTGCCGGGCAGCATCTTGACCGGCTCGTCTTTGATAATCGTAGCCCCCGTGCAGATATTCAGTTCAATCGCCGGGGCGTAGACCGCCAAAGGCTTGATCGAAGAACCGGGCTGCTTTCTTGAGTCAACGGCACGGTTGAAGACCATGTTTGCGGTTTTTTCGCCGTAGCCGCCCTGCATCGCTACAATGCAGTGATTTCGATTGTCCAAAACCGCACAGCCTGCTTCCGGCGTTTCGGGCGAATCGACAAACATTTCCGGATAGCTCTGGAAACGTTCCTGATCCTTGAACATCTCATCGAGTTTCTGCTGGGCATCGCTGTCCAGCGTCGTGTAAATGCGGACCCCGCCGTTCATGACCGTCTGGAAGGCGACATTTTCCGAAATGCCTTTCTCTTCGACGAGGTCATTGATGACTTCCTGTATGGCATATTCTTCAAAATAGGAATTGATATCCAGACCCGTGTACTGCAGCTCCTCGTGGTTATAGATCAGTTCGTAGTT